>NZ_JBQTCF010000043.1:0-23406 GCF_052379845.1 Roseinatronobacter sp. NSM
CTTGGAAATCCTAAATGTCCACAGGCCCTAGTTCGATCCATCCACCGTCCTGCCAGAGGTAAAGGTGGCAGAACTGGCGCGTCGGGCGCGGCAGGATGATCGGGTCGCGGGGAGTGTCGAAAGCTTCGATCTCACCGGCGCGGACCTGCCGGATTTCGCGGGCGGCCAGAATGTCCTCGGGCGTCCATGGAGCGAGCGCGGGCAGCATATGCGACGGGTAACCGTCGTAATGGCAGTAAATGTGGGCCCATTTCCCGGGCCCGATTTCGATGGTGATCTGTGCGCGTGTGCTCATGGTCGCGCCCTCAGATCAGTTGCAGGCTGGCCAGCATGGTGCTGGTGGCCAAAAGCTGGGTGGTTGGGACTTCGATCTTGATATGCGAGATCAAGTCGGAGGCTTCCGCAGTGATGCCCTCGTCGCGCAACGCAGCGGCGATCATGCGAGCCGCCGCGTCCAGGCCCCTCAGGTTCAGCGGGTCCGGCAGTGCGGTGTGGTCAATCCGGATGGTGGTCATGGCAGTCATGATGCGGGCCTTTCAGGGTTGCGTTTGGGTGGATTGGCGCGGGCTCAGATGAGCCCGTGCTGTTTCAGGACCGGGACGACATCGGCCAACTCGATGGTCAGGCAGTCGATCCCGATCCGGCCCGCCATCTCAAAGACCTCGGCGTTGAGGTTCACGTCGTTGAGGTGACCTTGCAGCGCGGCAGTGCTCATCGCCTGCACAAAGCGCGAGCGGTCGATAAAAATGCGCGTGGTATCGGAAGGGATGGCAATGTCCATGGTCAGTGCTCCTTGCGGTGGTTTGGGACGGTACGATGCACCCGTTTGCGTCATCCACAGAATCGCTCTTGTGCGGAGTGTAATCAACTTAAATCGTAGCAATATCATTGCTTTATCGCGCACAGGAGAGCGCCATGCAGGGCCTGAGCGAACGCCAATATGCCGCCCGCGTGGGCCTGTCGCGCGGGGCGATCCAGAAGGCCAAGGAAGCCGGTCGGCTGGTCCTGCATGCGGACGGCAGCATCGACGCAGAGGCGTCCGACCAGCGCCGTGCGGCGATGACCGACCCGGCGAAATCGCGTGCGGCACCGAAACCGGCTACGGCAGCCAAGCCCAAGCTGAAGCCAGTCCCCGAGGCAGCAGTTGCATCCGTTGGCGAAACCCTGCGCGAGGAAGGTCTGGCCGCCCCGGTCGCGGGCGGTGGCACCACCTTTCTGCAGGCCAAGACCGCGAACGAGGTGCTGAAGGCGCAGGAACGCCGCATCCGGCTGCAAAAGCTGAAAGGCGAGTTGGTGGATCGCGCGCGTGCGGAAACCCTGATGTTCCGGCTGGCGCGAGAGGAGCGCGATGCCTGGGTCACTTGGCCCGCGCGGGTCGCCGCGCTGATGGCGTCGGAACTGGCAGCAGCTTTGGGAGAGGAGATCACAGTGGAGGCGGCGCTGATGCAGAAAGTTCTGGAAGCCCATGTCCGCGTCCAACTCGACAGCCTTGCCGATATCCGCAGCGGCCTTGGGTGACGATGTTGCAGGGTTCGACGGTGCAAAGGACCTGTTGTGCGCCTGGTCGCGCGGTATCCGCCCGGATCCGGACCTGACGGTGTCAGAGTGGGCCGACCGGCATCGCTGGCTGTCGTCGCGCGCGTCAGCGGAACCGGGGCGGTACCGCACTGCGCGAACGCCCTATATGCGCGAGATCATGGATGCGCTCTCGCCCTCGAGCCCTGTGCAGCGGGTCGTGTTCATGAAGGCCGCGCAGGTGGGCGCGACAGAGGCTGGCAACTGCTTCATCGGGTTTGTGATGCACCATGCGCCGGGGCCGATGCTGGCGGTCCAGCCGACCGTAGAGCTGGCCAAGCGCAATTCGCGCCAGCGGATCGATCCGCTGATCGAGGAAAGCCCGGAACTGCGCGAACGGATCAAGCCTGCACGCTCGCGCGATGCCGGCAACACGATGCTGTCCAAGGAATTCGCGGGCGGCATTCTGATCATGACCGGGGCGAACTCGGCGGTTGGGCTGCGCTCGACCCCCGCGCGGTATCTGTTTCTCGACGAGGTTGATGCCTATCCGGCCTCGGCGGATGAGGAAGGCGATCCGGTCAGCTTGGCTGAAGCCCGGTCTCTGACCTTCGCGCATCGGCGCAAGGCGCTGTTGATCTCCACACCCACCATCCGGGGGCTGTCGCGCATCGAGCGCGAGTTTGAGGCCAGTGACCAGCGGCGATATTTCGTGCCCTGTCCGCATTGCGGGCATCAGCAATGGCTGCGGTTTGAACGCCTGCGCTGGGACAAGGGCCAGCCGGAGACGGCGGAATACCACTGCGAGGGCTGCGAGAAACCGATCGCGGAGCACCACAAGACGGCGATGCTGGCAACAGGCGAATGGCGCGCGATGGCAACATCGGCGGACCCGCACACTGTCGGATATCACCTCTCGGCGCTCTATTCGCCCATCGGCTGGCTCAGCTGGGCGCGGATTGCGCGCGCATGGGAGGCCGCACAAGGCAATGACGAGGCCATGCGGGCATTCCGGAACACCATTCTGGGCGAGACCTGGTTCGAGACCGGCGAGGCCCCGGACTGGCAGCGGCTGGCGGAACGGCGGGAAGACTGGAAGCCGGGCACAGTCCCGGCTGGTGGGCTGTTCCTGACCGCTGGGGCGGATGTGCAGAAGGATCGGATCGAGATCGATGTCTGGGCCTGGGGCCGCGGGCTGGAAAGCTGGCTTGTTGATCACATCGTGCTCGAGGGCGGCCCGGGCGATCCGAATTGCTGGCAGGCGCTGACCGATCTGCTCGGGCGCACATGGGCGCATGAGAGCGGCCAGCACCTGACCATCGCGCGGCTGGCCATCGATACGGGCTACGAGACCAGCGCGGTTTACGCTTGGGCGCGGCAGGTGGGTTTCGCGCAGATAGCCCCGGTGAAAGGACTCGAGGGTTTCAACCGCTCCAGTCCTGTAACCGGCCCGACTTATGTCGATGCCACAGTGGGCGGCAAACGCCTACGGCACGGGGCGCGGTTGTGGTCCGTGGCGACCTCGACCTTCAAGGCCGAAACCTATCGCTTCTTGCGGCAGAACCGGCCAACGGCGGAAGAGATCAACGCCGGGGCATCGTTCCCGCCGGGAACGGTGCATCTGCCGATCTGGGCTGATGGGGAGTGGCTGAAGCAGCTCACTGCGGAGCAGCTGATTACCGTGAAATCCAAGCGTGGTTTCACCAAGCTCGAATGGCAGAAGCTGCGCGAGCGCAACGAGGCGCTGGATTGCCGGGTCTATGCGCGCGCCGCTGCGTGGATTGCCGGGGCGGATCGCTGGCCAGAAGCGCGGTGGGCGGAACTGGAGCGGCAGTTGGCAGTTGAAACGGGTGCCGTTGCAACGGACATGGCCAATGCAGTGCCACCGCGCCCAACTATGCGGCGGCGGACGGTGCGGTCGAGTTACATGGGGTGATCATTACCCTGCGCCGACTGCGCAAGACGGCGTCGCAGGGTACGATCACGCTTGAGGTGCCATTCGCGGCGCATGGCCTCAATGCGGGTTGGCAATCGTTCGGCATAGATCAGGCACCAGCTTCGACCTCGTGTCGACTTGGCGCCGATGCCCGAGTTGTGCTCGGCCAAGCGGCGGTCGAGATCAAGGGTCCAGCCGACATAGGTGCGGTAGCCTTGCACGGTCTGGCTGCCAAGAACATAGACAAATCCGGTCATGACGGCTTTTTGCGACCCGTGCCGCGATGGCTCATCAAGGGTCCACGTCGCCGCGCTGCGAAATCGTTGATGATCATGTGCAGGCGGCGCTCATCAATGTCAGCGGGATCGAATGGCCCGTCGTACCATTCCAACATCCGCTCGTGCTGCTCGTGCTCCGGATCGGCTATCGCTTCGAGGAACTCCTCAAACCCGCTGATGCTGCCGACATCCTCGGGTGGCGCGCGGCGCGCACCGGCGATGAAACGTGGGTATTCGACATCGGCGTCCCCCTGCCGGACGTCGAGGACGGTGATCCGGTGACGCCAATTGTCGCCGAAGTCATAAACATAAAGGAATTCCCGAATGCCACGCTTCAGCACGGTTGCAAGACGGAGCCCGCTCGCCTTGTAGACCTTGCGCTCATAGAGAACGTCGTCAGAAGACGGCACGCCGTAAAACCTGTCCCCGATCTCGAATTCGTAAAGGTGGTAATCCCACCAGCGCATCACGACCTGAATGATGTCATGCATCATGGCCAAGGTGGTCGAGAGCGGCACGTCCAGCTCCCGCCAGACCAGCGGGTCGGTGTATTCGATTTCGATCCTGATGCGGGCGATGGGTTCGATCATGGGCGTTGGCAATATTCCTGCTGCAATCGCCGCACATTAACGGAAAATCGCGTATGCCGACAATCACCGATCTCCGCACCCGCCGCGATGCGCTTTCCGCGCAGCGATCCTCGGGTGTGGCGCGCGTCAGTTATGACGGCAAGACGGTGGACTACCGCTCTGTGCCCGAGATTGACCGGGCCATCGAGGCGCTGGACCGCGAAATCGCGGCAGGAGAAGGGCGACGCATCGTGCGGCAGGTGCGCATCACCACGACCAAGGGGCTGTGATCCATGGGGCTGTTCGACAGGTTTCGCCGCCCCGGGTCGGGCGGCCCCGCGTCCTCCGGGCTTACGCGGCTCCCCCGGAGCCACGGTCCCTCCGGACTGCGCGCGCGGCTCGAAGGCGCAATGTCCAAGCGCCGGCTGCGCGGCTGGAACCCGCCGCTGGAGAATATCAACGCGCTGATTTCTTCTGGCGGGCCACGGCTGCTGGCCCGGGCGCGCGAACTGGTCGTAACCAATGGCTATGCTGCGAATGCCTGCGAGGCCTTTGCGTCGAACCTGGTGGGCGACGGGATCAAGCCGTCCTCGCTGATCGAGGATGCGGGCTTGCGCGACCGGGTGCAAAAGCTGTGGCTCGCCTGGAAGGATGAAGCCGATGCCGACGGGTTGACCGATTTCTACGGTCTGCAGGCCATGGTCGCGCGGGAGATGTTTGTCGCCGGCGAGTGTTTTGTGCGCCTGCGGCCACGCCGTGCCGAAGACGGTTTGCTGGTGCCGCTGCAGATGCAGTTGCTGCAGGCCGAGATGCTGCCCTTCGAGAAGACCGAGACAGCGGCCAATGGCAACCGCATCCGCTGCGGCATCGAGTTTGACCTGATCGGGCGGCGCGTGGCCTATCATTTCCGCCGCAGCCATCCCGGTGACAGCACGGACAAGCGCGTGGCCATTCCCGAAACCGTGCGCGTGCCTGCCGAGGATGTGCTGCATATCTACCGACCCATCGATGCGGGGCAAATCCGGGGCCTGCCGCATGTGGCCCCGGCCATGGTGCGCCTGTTTCTGCTCGATCAGTATGATGATGCGGAACTCGACCGAAAAAAGACCGCGGCGATGTTTGCAGGCTTCATCACCAAGACCGCACCCGAAGAGCCGATGCTGGGCGAAGGGGCCGCTGATCTTGATGGCGCGGCCATTGCCAGCCTCGAGCCCGGCACGATGCAGGTGCTGTTGCCGGGCGAGGATGTGAAATTCTCCAGCCCTGCCGATGTGGGCGGAGGCTATGAAGCGTTTCAGTACCGCACGCTGCTGGCGGTGTCGGCCTCGCTCGGGCTGCCCTATCACCTGGTGACCGGCGATGTGCGGCAGGCCAACTATTCCAGCCTGCGGGCTGAACTGGTCGAATTCCGCCGCCGCGTGCAGCAGTTGCAGCACGGGGTGATCGCGCATCAGCTGTGCCGTCCGATCTGGGCGCGATGGCTGGAAACGGCGCAACTGTCGGGGCGGTTGGACCTGTCAGACCCGGCGGCCGCGCGGATGGTGCAATGGATCCCGCCGCGCTGGGACTGGGTCGATCCGCTCAAGGACATCCAGGCGCAGGTGCTTGCGATGGAAGCGGGCATCACCTCGCGGCGCAAGGTGGTCGAGGCCACGGGCTACGATGTCGAGGAAGTCGACCGCGAGAATGCAGTCGATGCGAAACGCGCGGCTGATCTGGGGCTGCACTACCGCACCCGCCCCGGTGAAACACAAGGCGCGCGGGCCACGCCTGCGCGGCGGCCTGACTCGGGCGACGACAGCGCCAATTCAAAGGAATAAGACCATGAACAGCTGGTACACGATCCGCGCCCGGGCCTCCGGGGCGGAAGTGCTGATCTATGACGAAATCGGGGCCTATGGCGTCAGCGCCAAGGGGTTTCTGGCCGAACTGGGTGCGCTGCCCGAGGGCGCACCGATTGATCTACGGCTCAACAGCCCCGGTGGTTCGGTCTTCGATGCTGTGGCGATCTACAATGCACTGTCCCGGCATGCAGGGACTGTCACGGTCTGGATCGATGGTATTGCCGCCTCGGCCGCCAGTTACATCGCCATGGCAGGCGATGAGATCATCATGCCGGAGAATGCCTTCCTGATGATCCATGACCCCTCCGGCATTGTCATGGGCACGGCGGCCGACATGCGCGACATGGCAGGTGCGCTCGACAAGATGGCCGCCAGCATGTCGCGCGGTTATGCGGCCAAATCCGGCAAGCCCGAGGGGGAGATTGCCGCCCTGATGGCAGCCGAGACCTGGTTTGATGCCAGAGACGCGCTGGATCTGGGTCTGGCCACCCGCATGGCAGAGCCCGTGCGCATTGCTGCCAGCTTCGACATTGGCCGATTTCGCAATGCGCCGCCCGAACTGGTCGAGGCCGTCGCGGAAACCGTCGTCGCCTCCAACGGTTTTGAGGGTGACCACGATCAGACGGCGGAGCAGTGCGCGACAGCGGAGGCCGAAAGTGGTGTTGAAAAGGACAACACCACTCCAGGCGACACCACCGCTCCAGCGCAGGCTGCATTGCCGCCGACTGCGCAAAGCGAGGGTGTTGCAGGTGCCAACATCCTCCCAGCCACTACGCCCCCTGACGCAAGCCCCGAAAGCAGTGTTGCGGACGCCAACACTGCGCCCGATGCCAGCGCCATCCGCGCCGAGGCCATCGCCCATGCGCGCATTGTGATCGACCTCTGCCGCCTCGCAGGTCAGCCGCAGATGGCAGGCCGGTTTCTGGAAGAGGATGCGAGCGTTGATGCCGTACGCGCGAAACTGCTCGCCGCAAAGGCTGAAGCCGACCCGCAGATCACCTCGCACCATCCGCAACCCGGGCCCGGCCCAAGTGCCCGCCCCTGGGGCGATGTGATCGCCCGCACCTTCAAACTGAAAGGGTAATTCCCCATGACCACGCTTGTGAAAGGCCAATATCCCGGTGGCTTCCTGATCTGGGAAGTCCTGCGGGATTATACCCGCGAAACTGTCACCCTTGCCTCTAGCGCAGGAAAACTCGCCCCCGGCACAGTGCTGGGCAAGGTGACTTCGGGCGGCAAATACACTGTGCTCACCCCCGGCGCCTCGAATGGCAGCCAGAACGCCGCCGGGATCCTCTGGGGTCAGGCCGATGCCACGGATGCCGACGCGCCCGCTGTGGTGCTGGTCCGCGGCCCCGCCATTGTCAACCGCCATGAGATCATCTGGCCCGAGGGCATTACCGAGGGTCAGACCAATACCGCCATCGCGGCGCTCACCGCCCTTGGCATCCTCCAGCGCTGACCCTTTAACGGAAAGGACATTCCCATGGCCACCATGGACATCTTTGAAGGCGATGCCTTCTCCATTATCGAGCTGACCCGCGCGCTCGAAAACATCCCCTTCAAACCCGCGATCCTCTCGGGTGCAGCGCTGTTCGGGTCGCGCGGCGTGCGCACACGCACCGTCATGATCGAGAGCCGGGATGGCACGCTGCAGCTTATCCCGTTCTCCGAACGTGGCTCGGCCTATGAGAGCCAGATCCCCGAGCGGCGCGAAATGCGCGCTTTTGTCGTGCGCCAGTTCAAGAAGCAGGATGTGCTCTGGGCCTCGGAAATTCAGGGCATCCGTGATTTCGGCTCGGAAACCGCCGTGCAGCAGGTCCAGACCGAGGTCGCACGCAAGCTGGGGCGGCTGCGCAATGACGCCGAGGCCACGTTTGAATTCCACCTCTTCAACGGCATTCAGGGTGTGGTGAAGGATCCCAAGGACGGGGCCACGGTGATCAACTATTACACTGAATTCAACATCACCCCGTCGGCCGAGGTGGATTTCGACCTCGACAATGCCACTCCGGCCTCGGGTGCACTGCGCAAGCGCTGCCAGGCGATGATCGAAAGCGTCGAGGACAGCCTTGGTGGGCTGGCGGCCGGTCAGGTGCAGCTGCGCGCCGAATGCGGCTCGGCCTTCTTCGCCGATCTGGTGGCCCATAAGGAGGTACGCGAGACCTATCTCAACACCGCCGCCGCCGCCGATCTGCGCGGGCGCGTGGGCGAGGAGGTCAGCTTCGGCGGCATCACCTTCCGCCGCTATCGGGGCGGGCTTGGCTTTGGCGTGCCCAGTGACAAGGCGTATTTCTATCCCGAAGGCGTCGAGGGGCTGTTCGAGATCTACTTCGCCCCCGCCGACACCTTCGAGACGGTCAACACCCTCGGCCTGCCACTCTACGCCCGCATGATCCCCGACCGCGACCGCGACGAATGGGTGCGGCTGGAAATCGAGAGCAATCCGCTGCCAATCTGCACCCGCCCGCAGGTGCTGCGCAGCGCAAGGCGGACGTGATGACGGCCTTCTCCGCCGCCATCGATGGGTTGTTTGCCGATGGCAATATTGCGCGGGACGCTGTCTACATTGCCGAGGGCGGCGCTCCCCAACTCATCCGCGTGGTCACCCGCCGCGCGGATGAGGTCACCAGCTTCGGTGAGGCGCGGCTCTGGTCTGAAACCACGCGCGTTGATCTGCGCGTGGCCGAGATCACCAACCCGCGCCCGGGCGACCGCATTGAGATTGACGGCGAGGCATTCCTTATTCAGGGCGAGCCAGTTCGGGATCGCGAGCGGCTGGTCTGGACGGTCGATCTGCGACCAGCGTGATCATCATGAAGCTGAAACTCGACATTACCCCTGACCTCGTCGCCATGATGGCAGCAGAAATCAAGGCTGGCGAACGCGCTGTCAGTACTGCCACGCGCGAGGCTGGCAACAGTCTCAAGAGCTCGTGGCGTGCGCAGATCACCGGCGCGGGGCTGGGTCAGCGGCTCGCGCGCACAATCCGCTCCGAACAGTTCCCGAAGGGCAAACCCAGCCTGAACGCAGCCTCGCTGGTCTGGTCAAAGGCCCCGACCATCATCAATGCACATGATACCGGGCCGCTCATCCGCTCGAAAAACGGGTTCTGGCTGACGATTCCGACACCAGCTGCCGGACGCGGGTTGCGCGGGGGCAAGATCACCCCGGGCGAATGGGAACGCCGCACAGGCCTGCGGCTGCGCTTCGTCTATCGGCGCAGTGGCCCCAGCCTGTTGGTCGCCGAAGGGCGGCTCAATGCACGCGGGCGGGCTGTTGCCTCGAGGTCAAAGACAGGGCGGGGCGTTGCCACGGTGCCGATCTTCCTGCTGGTGCCACAGGTCAAGTTGCCGAAGCGGCTGGATCTCGGGCGGGATGCAAAAACCGCGCAGGACGCCCTGCCTGGGCTGATCGTCGCGAACTGGGTGGAGGGAAAAGTGACTTAAGATGTGCCTTGCCAGTCAGGACCAGCTTTCTGACGCCGACGCCCTGCTCAAGCCAGCAGAAGCAAGTCTGCTTCGAAATCAGAAAATTCACGCCATTCGAGAAGCCTTACGACTTCGAAAGCTACATTCCGTTGGAGGTAATCCCCCAGCGCAGGATCCGCTGCCTTCAGCGCCTCGAAGCATTGCCTAACGGCTGGTCTGATCTGTCCTTCCTCCCAGTGCATCGACTGGTTTCGCCCCTGCCAAATCACTGTTTTAAGCTCAACGCCATGAACGATTCTGCCGTTTGGGCAAGTTTGAACCCCGCCGTGTACGAGCGAAATGCCCTGCTTGGCGAACTGTAGAACGGACCCGGCCAACGACGTGCAGGCGAACGCGCGGACGTCACGTTGCTGCTCAAGGTTGGGAAGATATGCTTCCGCGTGGTATCTTTCTTTGTCCGGCCCGAAATAGGTGTCCCAGTGGATTCCCACACCGAGCATGTAGTCATCAGGATCCTCGAACTGTTGAAATGCCTCCGCGCGGCGGTATCCCTCCAAGGTAGTGGCCGTCAGAGAGGCTATTTTTCCCTTAAGCGCTTCAACGGCGTCCCACTCAGTCCAAATGGAAGGAAAGACCGTCTCACACGCGTGACGGATCTCCGACAAATAGGACGCCATGTCCATTCGAGGCACCTCTTTATTTCTTCACATCAAGAGATATGGGCTAACGGTCTAGTGGTCACATGCCAAGACATTTGCGCAAGCTCCGTCGGAAGTTACTATGCCTGAAGCGGAAATGACTACTCATCGCGAAACCATCCTCGCCGCGCTGCACGCGCGGCTCTCCGCTCTGCCAGCAACCGCCCTGCGCGGTGACGTGCTACCAGAGCGTTTGCCTGCTGCGGGCCGTCTGATCCTGCGCGATGGCGAGCCAGGTGAGCCCGGCGTGACGTTGTCGCCGCTGCGCTACCATTACCAGCACCGCGCCGAAATCGAGGCGGTCGTGCAAGGTGAGGGTCGAAACACCAGTTTCGATGCGCTCTGCGCCAGCATTGGCGCCGTGATCTCTGCGGACCGCACGCTGGGTGGGCTCTGCGACTGGGTCGAGGCCGAAGCACCGCGTCCCGTCGATTTGCCAGTCGAGGGCGCGGCCAGCCTGAAGGCGGCGGTCATTCCGGTCATTTTGCACTATTCCACGGCCGATCCCTTGGCCTGACCCCAATCCGACAATCCGAGGAGACACACCATGGCACGTGCGCAAGGCGCGCGGGCGCAGATGGCGCTTGCGTTCGAGACGACCTATGGCACCCCGCCCGCAAGCGGCTTTACCCGCATGCCCTTTGCCAGCGCGACGCTGGGCGCGGAACAGCCGCTGCTGAACAGCGAGCTGCTGGGCTATGGCCGCGATCCGCTGCCGCCGATCAAGGATGCTGTGACCGCGGACGGCGATGTGGTGGTGCCGATTGATGCACAGGCCTTCGGCTTCTGGCTGAAGGCAGCGTTTGGCAACCCGACGACTACTGGCGCGGAAGCCCCCTACAGCCATGAGTTCCAGTCCGGGGCCTGGACCCTGCCATCAATGTCCATTGAGACCGGCATGCCCGAAGTGCCGCGTTATGCGATGTATTCCGGCTGTGTGCTGGATCAGCTGTCATGGCAGATGCAGCGCTCGGGCCTGCTGACAGCGACTGCCAGGCTGGTGGCGCAGGGTGAAACGGTCGGCACTGCCACCAGCGCAGGCACACCCGCCACCCTCAATCTGCAGCGCTTCGGCCATTTCAACGGCTCGATCAAACGCAATGGGACAGCGCTGGGCAATGTCGTCTCGGCCGAAATCACCTATGCCAACAATCTCGACCGGATCGAGACCATCCGCGCCGATGGGCGGATTGATGGCGCTGACCCGTCGATTGCCGCACTTACCGGGCGCATCGAGGTGCGCTTCGCAGACCAGACACTGGTGACGCAGGCCATCAATGGCGATCCCTGCGCGATGGAATTCGCCTATGTACTGCCCTCGGGTGAGAGTTTCACTTTCACGGTGCATGCTGTCTATCTGCCCCGCCCGCGCATCGAGATTTCCGGGCCACAAGGCGTGCAGGCCACATTCGACTGGCAGGCCGCGCGGGATGCGATCGAGGGTCGAATGTGCACGGCCACCCTTATAAATGCAGTGGAGACCTACTGATGCTCACTCTTGATCTGACCAATGCCCCGCGCTGGCATGATCTCGCCCCCGGCGTGCGGGTGCAGCTGCGCCCGCTGACCACTGCGCTGATGGTATCCACGCGTGCCGATCCGGAGGTCGAGGCCGTTCCAGAGAACGCGTCCGACGAGGAGCGCGCCATGGCTTTCGCGAAAGCCCTCGCGCGGCGGGCCGTACTCGCCTGGGAGGGGATCGGCGATGCTGATGGCAATGTCATCAATCCCAGCCCCGAGGCCATCGACGCCCTGCTCGATATCTGGCCCATCTTCGAGGCCTTCCAGCTGAGCTATGTCTCCAAGGGTCTGATGCTGGAACAGGAAAAAAACGCCTCTGCGCCCTTGCCGAGTGGGAATTCGGGGGGGGCGCACGCTACTGCCAAGCGTGCACGCAAACCTGCCCGGACTGCCCCACGCGGCTGAACCGCCCCCTCACGCAGGAAGGCTGGCAGGTCCGGGATCTGGTCAGCCGCCTTGGTGGCCAGCTGCGCATCGCCCCCGGTGCCGTGATCGGCTGGGATATGAGTGCCGCACTGGCGCTGGGTCGCGCGCTGGGCGTTCCTCCTCTGGTCCTCGCCGAACTTTTGCCCGGCATCGAGGCCGTGATGGTCTTCAAACTCAACGAACAGATGGAAGCACAGGATGGCCGAGAAGCGCGTTAGTGTCCGCCTTGCGGCTGTCGGTGGTCGGCAAGTGCGCTCCGAACTGGAAGGCGTCGGCGAGGCTGGCAAGCGCGGCTTCGGGCGGCTGAGCCAGGAGATGGAGGCGGCGAACCGTCGGCTGGCGGCCTTCTCGCGGCGGGTGAAACTCGCAGCAGCGGCTGCTGTTGCGGCTGCGACCGCTGCGGGCGTCGCCATGATCCGCTCTGGCCTGCAAACAGTGGATGCGCAAGCCAAACTGGCCGCTTCGCTCGATACCACCGTTGCCAGTATTCAGGTGCTGGAACGCGCAGGCGATCTGGCAGGCGTTTCGATGGGTCAGGTCGAACAGGCGACGATCCAGCTGACGCGGCGGCTGTCACAGGCCGCCTCTGGCACTGGGCCTGCTGTCGAGGCCCTGCGCCGGTTGCAGCTCTCGGCGGAAGACCTGCAGCGCCTGCCGCTCGATGCGCGCATCGCGACCATTCAGGAGGCGCTGGGCCAGTTTGTGCCCGAGGCGGAACGCGCGGCTGTCGCTTCGCAGCTCTTTGGCGATCGCGCCGCACTGGTCTTTGGCCGCATCGACAGTGCAACGCTGCGCCAGGCCACGCAGGATGTACGCGATTTCGGCGTCGTAGTGTCCGATCAGGATGCCGCTCAGATCGAACGCACCAATGACGCGATTTCGCGGCTGGGCCTGATCTGGCGCGGGCTTTCGAACCAGCTGGCTGTGGCCGCAGCGCCCGCACTCGAAGCTGTGGCCAATGCCATGGCGGCGGTGGCGCGCACAACCGGCCCGCTGGGCATGGCTATCCGGGGGCTGTTCGACAATCTCGGTCGTCTGGTCAGCATCGCGGGCACATTCGCCGCCTTCATGGCCGGGCGCTGGGTGGCAGGACTGGCGGCGGCGGCGCTGTCCGTGCGCGGGCTTGTCACGGCGCTGGTGGTCCTGCGCGGCGCGCTGATCCGCACGGGCATCGGTGCCCTGATCGTGGGCGCAGGCGAACTGGTGTATCAGTTCGGGCGACTGGTCTCTGGCGCAGGCGGGTTTGGGGCAGCGCTGGAACTGATGGGCAACGTCGCGCGCGCTGTCTGGGACGGCATGGCGGCCTCGATGTCAGCCTTTGGCGACCGGTTTCGCGCCATGCGCGCGGATATTGAAGCGCTCTGGCTGCGGCTCATGCGTTTTCTGGGCCAGACATGGGCGGATTTCCTGAGCCGGATCGCGCCGGGGTTTAATCAGATCGCTGATGTGATCGGCGCAGGTTTCCAGATCGACGCGCTGGGCGTGCAGGCATGGGTGTCGAGTTTCGATGCCGGCATTCTGCGCGCCGAGCGATCCGCAGAAGGGTTTCGCGCCCGGGCAGATGCGACACTTGCCAGCGCCTTTGATGGTGCGCGCGAGGCTATGGCCGCTCTTCTGGCAGCAGTGCGGGGGTCGGGCGAGGAGAGCGCAGATGCGCTGGATGCCGCTACGGCTGGGGCGCAGCGTATGTCGGAGGCGCTGGATCAGGCCGAAGCAGCAGCAGGCCGCGCGGGCGCTGCCGGGCGTCAGGCTGGATCGGACACGGCCAGTGGCGCGACAGAGGCGCTGACTGGCTGGGCCGCCGTCACAGCAGCGCTTTCTGAGTATGCAGACAAGGCGCGCGATATCGGTGCGGATATCGGTCAGGCGCTGGTGGGCGCGTTCGGGGCCGCTGAGAACGCCGTCGCCGATTTCGTGCGCAAAGGCAAACTCGACTTCCGCGATCTGGTCACCTCGATGATCGCTGATCTGGCACGGCTGGCCGCGCGGCGATTTATCCTTGGGCCACTGGCGGGGCTGCTCTCTGGCGTGCTGGGCGGGGCTGGAGGACTCTTTGCCAATATCTTCCACGCAGGCGGTGTGGTCGGTGCTCCTGCCCCGGGGCGCATGGTGCCTGCTATGGCTTTCGCAGGTGTTCCGCGGATGCATTCCGGCGGCTGGGCGGGCCTCAAACCCGACGAAGTGCCTGTCATCCTGCAACGCGGGGAACGCGTGCTCTCACGGCGGGAAGCGGCGGGCTATGGCGGGCGCGGCACGCGGGCCGATGGCGGTACGACAGTCAATGTCACCATTATGGCGCGCGACGCGGAGAGCTTCCGGCAATCGCGCACGCAAGTGGCAGCAGATATCGCCCGTGCGGTCAATCTCGGGCGACGAGGCATGTGATGGCGTTTCACGAAGTGCGCTTCCCCGACAATATCAGCCGCGGCGCGCGCGGCGGGCCGGAACGACGCACGCAGATTGTCGAACTGGCTTCTGGAGACGAGGAACGCAACGCAAGCTGGGTCAATTCGCGCCGCCGCTATGATGTGGCCTATGGCATCCGCCGCGCGGATGATCTGGCCGCTGTCGTGGCGTTTTTTGAAGCCCGCAATGGCCGGCTGCACGGGTTTCGCTTCCGGGATTGGTCGGATTACAAATCCTGCGCGCCCTCGCAGACGCCCGGACCACTCGACCAGCCCATCGGCACGGGCAATGGCAGCGTCACCAGCTTCGCGCTGCTGAAACGCTACAGTTCCGGCGCACAGGTCTGGACGCGCGCAATCACCAAACCTGTCGCAGGCACTTTGCGCCTTGCGCTGGGCGGGGTTGAACAGGCGAGCGGCTGGTCGGTCGATACTACGACTGGCGTGGTGACATTCGGGACGGCCCCGGCGGCCGGGATCGCCATCACCGCTGGCTTCGAATTCGATGTGCCCGTCAGGTTCGACAGCGACTCGCTGGACGTTACGCTTGATATCGAGCGGCTGGGCTCGATCACCTCCATTCCGCTGCTGGAGATCCGGCGATGAAACTGCTCGATTCTGCTTTGCAGGCGCATCTCGATGACGGCACGACCACGCTCGCCTGGTGCTGGCGCATCACCCGCGCCGATGGCGTGGGCTTCGGCTTCACCGATCATGACCGCGTGCTGGTGTTCGAGGGCACCGAGTTCGAGCCGGAAAGTGGCTTTGCGGCCTCGGAAATCCGCGCCGGATCGGACCTCTCGGTGGATGCGCAGGATGCGGAAGGCGTGCTGTCGTCTGACCGCATCACCGAGACGGATATTCTCGATGGCCGCTGGGATGCAGCAGAGGTCGAGTTGTGGCGGGTGAACTGGGCCGATACCAGCCAGCGCGTGCTGATGCGCCGGGGCGCTGTCGGGCAAATCCGGCGCGGGCGCATGGCGTTTGTGGCAGAAGTGCGCAGCCTCGCGCATGTGCTGGGCCAGACAGTCGGGCGGACGTTTCAGGCCAGTTGCGATGCGGCGCTGGGGGATGCGCGCTGCGGCGTGAACCTCGATGCAGCGGAGTATCGCGGAAATGGCGCGGTGATCGACCTTTTGCGCGACCGGGCTTTCACGGCCTCTGGCTTGTCGGGGTTTACCTCGGGCTGGTTTGCTTTTGGAACGGTAGAATGGGTCTCCGGTGCTAATGCCGGGCGGCGGGCCGAGATGCTGGCGCATGACCTCGTGGATGGCGTGGCAATTCTCACTCTTCTCGAAGCACCTGTACGCGCTGTCACCGAGGGCGACAGTTTCACGATCCAAGCAGGCTGCGACAAGCGGATCGAGACCTGCAGCGCCAAATTCGGCAATGTCGCGAATTTCCGGGGCTTTCCCCACATCCCCGGGCAGGACACGATCCTGCGCTACGCCTCGCGCGATGGTGGCCATGAAGGTGGTGTGCTGTGAGGGATGCGATCACAGCGAACCAGCTTGGAAGTGCCGATCCGAGCAAGGTCATCGCCGCCGCACGCCGTTGGATGGGCACACCCTATCATGATCATGCGAGCCTGCGCGGAGTCGGCTGTGACTGCCTCGGCCTCGCGCGTGGTGTCTGGCGCGAGGTTGTCGGGCCAGAGCCGTTCCCGATCCCGCCCTACAGCCGGGATTGGGGCGAGAGCGGTCCGCGCGAAGTGCTGGCGGAAGGCGCGCGCCGCATGATGTTCGAGGTGCCAGTGGCTGATGCGCCACCCGGCGCGCTGCTCCTCTTCCGGATAATGCCCCGCGCCATCGCCAAGCATGTCGGAATCCTCACCGGGCCGGACAGTTTCATCCACGCCTATGAGCGGCTCGGCGTGATCGAGCAGCCGCTGACACCCGCCTGGCGACGGCGCATCGCCTTTGCCTTCCTGTTTCCCGCCGGAGATTGACTGCAAATGGCAACATTGGTCCTTGGCGCTGTCGGCTCCAGCATCGGTCTGGGTTTTGGCGGAGCGTTTCTTGGTCTGTCCGGTGCCGCGATCGGCGGGATGATCGGGGCCACTGTCGGCTCAGCCATCGACAGCTGGCTGATTTCCTCGCTGTCACCGGCGCAGCGGATCGAGGGCGCGCGGCTCGACACGCTGCGCATTACCTCCTCGACCGAAGGGGCCGTGATCCCGCGCGTGTATGGGCGCATGCGGATCGGCGGGAACATCATCTGGGCCACGGATTTCCGCGAGGAAACCCGCACCACAACCCAGCGCGGCGGTGGCAAGGGTGGTGGTCCGAAGGTCAGAACCACCGAGTACCTGTATTATGCGTCGTTCGCAGTCGCATTATCCGAAGGGGAGATCACCGGCATTGGCCGCATCTGGGCCGATGGCAAACCGCTCGATCTCTCGGGCATCACTTTGCGCTGGTATCCCGGCGATGACGCGCAGCAGCCTGATCCTTTCATCATCGCCAGGATGGGTGCCGCACGCACGCCCGCCTATCGCGGCACGGCCTATGTCATGTTCGACGACCTGCCGCTCGGCGATTACGGCAACCGCATCCCGCAACTGACCTTTGAAGTGTTCCGCCCGCTGGCCGATCCCGATACCGCCGAGGGGCTGACCCGCGCTGTCACGCTGATCCCCTCGGCTGGCGAGTTCACCTATGCGACAGATGTCGTGCGCAAAACCGAGGGTGGGCGTGCAATCACCAACGCGTTCCTGAACACGACAATAGGCGGCACCAGCAGTGCCGAGAATGCCAATGCGGTGGCCGACACAGCTGATATGATCGTGGCGCTGGATCGCTTGCAGACCATGGTGCCTGCCGTCGAAAGCGTCAGCCTTGTGGTATCCTGGTTCGGCGATGATCTGCGCGCAGGCCAATGCACGATCCGACCAAAGGTGGAATTCAGCGACAAATCCACGCCCAATGCCAGCTGGATCGTGAATGGCGTAACGCGCCTGACAGCGCAGCTGGTCAGCCGAGATGATCAGGATCGTCCTGTCTATGGCGGCACACCGGCGGATTTCGCGGTGGCGCAGGCAATCCGGGAGCTGAAAGCGCGCGGGATGCGTGTGACCTTCTATCCCTTCCTGATGATGGATGTGCCACCAGGGAACACGCTGCCGGACCCCTATAGCGACAATGCGAGCGAGATCGGCCAGCCCAAGTTTCCATGGCGTGGGCGGATCACCTGTTCGCCAGCGGCAGGTTTTGCCGGGACCGTTGATAAGACCGCCACAGCCGCCGCGCAGGTCGCGAGTTTCTTCGGCAGCGCAACACCGGCCAGTTTCACCCTCCTCGGCGAGAGTGTGAACTGGACTGGCCCCGCAGGTGACTGGGGCCTGCGCCGGATGATCCTGCATTATGCGCATCTCTGCGCCGTCGCAGGCGGCGTCGATGCCTTTCTGATCGGCACAGAAATGCGCGGCTTGACGCAAATCCGCTCGGGTGCATCCACCTATCCGGCCGTGCAGACGTTTCGCGATCTGGCCGCGGATGTGCGCTCCATTCTCGGGTCGGGCACAAAGATCAGCTACGCAGCCGACTGGTCGGAGTATTTCGGGCATCAACCGGGTGATGATGAGGCGGGGAGCGCCACGGGTTCGAGCGACCCGCCGAATGGTGATGTGTTTTTCCACCTCGACCCGCTCTGGGCCGATCCAAACATCGATTTCATCGGCATCGACAACTACATGCCGCTCTCGGACTGGCGCGACGGGTTTGACCATGCCGATGCGCAGGCGGGCTGGCCCGCAATCCATGAGCGCGCCTATCTGCAGTCCAACATTGCAGGCGGCGAAGGGTTCGACTGGTTCTATATCAGCGCGAGTGATCGCGCCGCGCAGCTGCGCACGCCCATCGAGGACGGCTCTGCGGCCAAGCCATGCGTGTTTCGCTACAAGGATCTGCGCAGCTGGTGGTCCGAGCTGCATTACAACCGTCCCGCTGGCGTGGAAACTGCGACCCCCACAGCGTGGGCGCCGCAGTCAAAGCCGATCTGGTTCACGGAACTCGGCTGTCCGGCTGTCGATCGCGGCACGAACCAGCCCAATGTGTTCTTTGATCCGAAATCCTCCGAAAGCTTCGTGCCCTACTTCTCGCGCGGCTGGCGGGATGATGCGATCCAGCGCGCCTATCTCGAGGCGAGTTACCTCTGGTGGGGCGAGCCAGACAACAATCCGGTGTCGTCGGTTTATGGCGACCGGATGGTCCATGTGCCCGAATGCGCCGCCTGGACATGGGACGCGCGGCCCTATCCGTTCTTTCCGGCGCTCGAGGGGGTGTGGACGGATGGCCCCAACTGGCGGCTGGGGCACTGGCTGACAAGACGGCTGGGGGCAGTCTCGCTCGCGGCGCTGGTTCGCCATCTCTGCCTGCGCGCCGGGCTGCCCGAGGAGCGCATCGATGTCTCTGGCCTCTGGGGCGCGGTCGAGGGCTATGTCATTGCAGCGCTGGAATCCCCGCGCAGTTCCATCGCCACGCTGGCACGGCATTTCGGCTTTGATGCGGTCGAGACTGGGGGTGTCATCCGTTTCGTCATGCGCGGGCGCGCTGCTGCCACAGTGATCAGCGCTGAGTATATGGTGGCGGCAGGGACTGGCGCAGGCGGCGATGACGGGTCTGGTGCCGAAGTGCTGGAACTCACCCGTGCGCAGGAAACCGAGCTGCCACAGGCGCTTAAATGGCAGGTCGCGCGCGCGGATGAGGATTATGACGCCGCACAGGTCGAGGCGCAGCGGATTACAGTCGACACCTCCCGCATCGCGCTTGAGAGTTTTCCCATGGCCGTGCCGCCTGAAGAAGCCGAGCGCCGGTGTCGTCGGGCCCTGATGGAAGCATGGTCAGGCCGCGAAACGGCCGTGTTTCGCCTGCCACCCTCGCGCCTGGCCCTCGATCCCTGCGATGTGATCGCGCTCGCGCATGACGGGCGGCAGATCGATATGCGGCTGGTCTCGGTGGCGGATTCCACGTTTCGCAGCTTCGAGGCGCTGCGCCAGGACCGCGCGAATTATGATCTGCCACCCGGCAATCCCCGGCCTGCGACGCTGGCCACGCCCATGGTGTTTGGCACAGCCGATGTGCTGTTTCTCGACCTGCCCCAGCTGCGCGAGGAGATTGCCCCGCATCGCCCGCTGCTCGCTGCCCATGCCCGACCATGGCCGGGAGAGATGGCGGTCTATCGCAGCCCCGCAAATGACGGATTCGAGCTGCTGACCACATTCAGCCGCCGCGCACGCATGGGCGTACTGGCCGCGGACTTTTACGCGGGCCCCACCTCCCGCTTCGATCTGGGCAATGACCTGATTGTTGATCTCTTCTCGGGCACGCTGGAAAGCGTCACGGACATCGCGCTTTTGGGCGGGGCCAATGCGCTTGCAGTGGAAACCGGCGCGGGGCAATGGGAGATTGTGCAGGCCGGGTCTGCCGAGCTGATCGCCCCGGGGCGCTATCGCCTGACGCGTCTCTTGCGCGGTCAGCGCGGCACGGAAGCTGCGATGGGCAATCCGACACCCGAGGGCGCGCGCGTGGCCATCCTTGATGACAGCCTGACCTCACTGCCGATTTCCGAGGCCGATCTGGGCCTGCCGTGGAACTGGCGCATCGGGCCTGCCGCGCGCCCGCCCAGTGATGACAGCTACCTCGCGGCCAGTTTCACGCCCGAGGGCGTTGGGCTGCGGCCTTTCTCTGTCGCGCATATCGAGCAGCCATGGCGCAGGTCGCGGATCCTCGGTGATCTGACCATCCGCTGGACACGCCGCTCGCGCGCGCTGGCGGCTGATAATTGGGGCATGGGCGAAGTCGCAGTGTCTGAGGAGTTTGAGGCATACGAAGTCGATATCCTCGACGGCGCGACAGTGAAACGCACCCTCAGCGCCAGTACCACCAGCGCAGTCTATTCCGGGGCAGATCAGATCGCCGATTGGCGCGCGCTGCTCGGGCCCGGCGACACGCTCACGATCCGCATCGCGCAACTCTCCACCCTGATCGGGCGCGGGGCAGCGCGGACGGTCACCCTCTTCTTCTGACCTCGTTTAGGGCGGCTGTCTTCCGAACCCTTCGAAATTCAATACTTGGAAATCACTATGTCCGACACCACGACCCATCTGGGCCTGCCATATCTCATGGCCGCGCAGGCGCAGAAGCATGTCACCCATAACGAGGCGCTGCGGCTGCTCGACGGTCTGGTGCAGCTTTCCGTTCTGGACCGCGATCTGACAGCGCCCCCGCCCAGCCCCAGCGAGGGGGACCGCTATATCGTCGCCTCTGGTGCGACCGGCGACTGGGCGGGATGGGATCTGAATGTTGCGCTCTGGACCGACGGGGCCTGGCTGCGCCTGCCGCCGCGTATGGGCTGGCGCGCATGGGTCGAGGACGAGGCTGTGCTGTTGGTCTACAATGGTGCTGGCTGGGTCGGAACCACGCCCAGCGCGCTGCAGGAGCTGACCCGGATCGGGCTTGGCGCAACTGCGGACAGTTCCAACCCCTTCCTCGCACAGATCAACGCGGCTCTCTGGACCGCGCTGACCACAGGCGCGGGCGGCAGCGGCAGCCTGATCCAGAGCCTGAACAAGGAGGCCAGCGCCAACGATCTGGGCTTCCTGTTCCAGACCGGCTTCTCGACCCGCGCGCTCTTGGGGCTGTTCGGCACCGACCAGTTCCGCCTCGCGGTCTCGCCCGATGGCAGCACCTTCCATGACGCGCTGCGCGCAGACACGGGCACGGGCATTCTCGATCAGCCTCGCCTGCCGCGCTTCAAGGGCTACACCAATTACGACAACTATGTGGGCGTGGGCAGCTGGACGAAGATCGGCATCAACAACACTGAGTATAATGATCAAGGGGCGTTTGACGCTGGTGCCAACCAGTTTGTGGCCCCTGTGGACGGCACTTATCTTTTTGGCGCGACGCTGATGTTCAAGGTCAATGCCAGTACCTCCGCGCGCATGAGCGGGCGGCTGGTGATCAATGGCAGTGACGTGCTGCGCGGCAGCTATGGGGAGAGTTCCGCCACGCATCGCTCTCTGGCGACCGCGCTCTGGCTGCAGAGCATAGCCATGCTGGAGGCGGGCGACACAGTCGAGTTGCAGGGCTTCTTTCGCGCGCATGACGGGTTCTTTGCCGCCGAGCAGACCAGCTTCTGGGGAGCAAAAATCGGATGAGCCAGCGTGAGACTATGACCGACCAGATCCTGCAGGCATTTCGCGATCACGGCATCGCTGCCGCCATCGGTGTGTGGTTCACTTTCATCGCAGGGCTGGCCACGGCTGTGACGCGTAAAGCGTTTACCAATGAAGCGCTGCTGCACAAGCTTGAGCAGGAGCTGGCAGAAGAACGCGCCCGCATCGAGAAGCGACGCGACGAAGACCGGCGTGTTGATCACGACCGCCTCGCGCGCATCGAGCGCGATATTCACGACATGCGCAACCTGATCTTCGCGGCCTTCCAGCGCAAGAACGGGGACTGAAAGCACCGCCCAGCGCGCGCATTGCACACCAGCGCGAAAGAGTGCGCTGTTACCCTGACGACCCCGCAATTCCCACACATCAACGCCGATGCCCGCTCGGGCTGCGGCCAATTCCGCATGCCCATTACCCATAGGAGAGACCCCATGTCTGACCCCATCCGTACATTTCGTCATTTCCGCGACGTGCCCGAGCGCCTCTGGCGCTGGAAGAACTTCTCGCCTGCTGAAATCGCCTGCCGCGGCACTGGTCAGATTAAGCTGCACCCGGAAGCCCTCGACAAGCTGCAAGCCCTCCGCGACCGGCTGGGCAAACCACTGATCGTACGCTCGGCCTATCGCTCGCCCCAGCACAATCGCAATGTCGGTGGTGCACCGCGCTCAAAGCACATGGACGGCACAGCCTTTGATATCGCCATGTCGGACCATGATCCGGTGGCGTTCGCCGAGGCCGCCCGCGCGGTCGGTTTCCTCGGCTTCGGCACCTATCCCCGCTCAGGCTTCATGCATATCGATCTCGGCCCCGCGCGCAGCTGGGGGGAGCCGTTCCCAGTGCGGGCTGCGGGCTTCGCGCCCGAGACACGCCCAGCGCGCGAAGCCATTGCGCAGAGCCGGACCCTGAAAGGGACCGGGGCGGCCGGGGTGGCCACCGTTGGCGCAGCGGGTGTCGAGGTCGCACAAGAGGTGCTGGCCGAAGCGCAGGGCGCTGTTCTACCGCTGCTGCCCTATCTGGACACCTTGCGCTGGCTGTTCATTGCGCTGGCGCTGGGCGGGATCGCGGTCGCTGTCTGGGCGCGGGTTGATGACTGGAAGAAGGGACTGCGCTGATGTGGGGGAGCCTCGTGGTCGGGATCATCGCCCGACCTTGGGCGCGGCGGGCGGCGGGTCTGGCGCTCGCCGCGCTCACCATCACCCTGTTCATCCTCAACCTCCGCCGATCAGGAGAGCGCGCAGGCCGTGCGGCCGAGCGGCTGGACACATTGGAGCGATCCCATGCAATTCAACGCCAAATGCTGGACGCGGCCGCGCGCCGTCCTCGCAGTCGCGATGATCTTCTTGACCGGCTGCGAGGGGGGCAGTTTTGACACAGCCCCCAGCGCCTGCCCGCCGGTGGTGGAATATACTCCCGCGGAGCAAGCGCGCGTGGCGGCGGAACTGGCGGTACTGCCGGAAGGCGCGGTGATCCCCGAGTGGCTGTCGGATTATGCTGTGCTGAGGAAGCAAGCGCAAGCTTGCAGGTGAAGCGCCACGGCCAACTCGCTCAGGGCAATGCTGGCAAAGCAGTTTCCAAGCCAAAGAGTTCCCTGCTAGGCTGCAAGAAT
>NZ_JBQTCF010000044.1:0-22060 GCF_052379845.1 Roseinatronobacter sp. NSM
TGCTTCAGTGTATCTGCTTGTCTTCATTCGAATTCTCCTCGTTCATCTTGCCGAGAAAATTCTACTTTTGCAGCCCCTTAATTTCGGGGGGGATTACCCCCCCGAACCACGCCGGACCATCTGCGCATGACGACCCTGAAATTCCCCCTTCTTCATTGCACTACCGGATCACAGCGGCGCGCGTCACCAGCTGTGACGCGCTTTCAGAATGTCATATCGGCGTGATCGGGCTACCTCTCCCCCATCGCATACCCTCCTGACACACTGACTACCACAACACCAAAGGACAGCCCCACCATGACATCCCCTGACACTGTGATCGATGACCTTTCCGCGCCCCATCCGCGCGCGGCGAACGGGGCCGTTTGGGATTTGGTGTCAGACCGCGTCATGGGCGGTGTCTCTCGCGGGGTGATGACCCGAGAGGTGGTCTGTGACCGCCCTGCCCTGCGCATGCAGGGAGGGGTCAGTTTGGAAAATAACGGCGGGTTCATCCAGATCGCCCTCGACCTTGATCCGCGCGGCGGCACGGTCGATGCGCGGGCTTGGGCCGGGATCGAGATGGACGTCACCGGCAATGATGAGGACTACAATCTTCACCTGCGCACGCGCGATGTGACACGGCCATGGCAGTCCTACCGCGCCAGCTTCCGGGCGACACCAGATTGGCACCGCATCCGGCTTCCCTTCGCCGATTTTACCGCGCACAGGATCGACACTGCGTTCGACCTGTCACAGTTGCGCCGGATCAGCATCGTGGCCATCGGTCGGGCGTTTGACGCGGACCTCGCCATCGCCGGGGTCCGGTTTTTCTGATAAGCATATCCGGCTGAGCCTCGCGGGAGCCGGATCGTCCCGCCAGTGACAGGCCGCCTGAATGGGGCGGGAATACCCCACCCCAAGAAAGGCCTGCATCGCGCAGCCTTGGCCTGCTAATCTGCATTCAAGACTGACCCGGCAAGATCATCCTGATGGCGCTATAGCACACCAAACCCGGGGCTAGCGCGCCGGTCTATCTGAAGCCCCGCGACGTCGTGGAATTGAGCGCGCCGCATTGAGGCTTATAGCGCCAATGGTCGTTCAAGGTTGATCTGACGCTTCAGTTGGTGGCAAAGCTGCCACTGCTTGATAGCTCAGAGCAGGAAAATAACGCCCAGACCCGCAGGCAGCGCAGGCAAACGCATCCATTCCAGAAGCGGCTGGCGCGCGGCACCGATCACAGCGAAACTTATCAGCCACAATCCCAGCGCGATCTGCGCCATCACGACAAGCGCGGCCGCGGGTGCCGTTGCAAGCTCTAGTATGGCGGGATTGGCCACGAATCCCAACGGGATAATGAACAACCCGACCCCAAGGCGCATCGCATTCCCTGCGACTGGCAACCACGGCGTTTTCGCAATCGCGGCAGCGATATAGACATTGCCGCAGACTGGCGGTGTGATCGTGCAAAGCAGCGCATACCAGAAGACGAAGAGATGCGCCTGCAGCTCTGGCAGCCCCATCCCGACCAATGCAGGCGCCGCCACTGCCGCACAGATCACATAGGCGGCGGTCGTCGGCAGTTCCATGCCCAGGATCAGCGCAGCCAGCGCCGTCAGCAAAAGCGCAATCCATAACCGGCCGTCCGACGCTGACAAGATCACCGAGGTCAGCTTGACGCCCAGTCCGGTCATGTTGAAGACGCCCACCACGATTCCGGCGCAAACGATGACGGCTGCAATGACCGCCACCTGCTGCGCAGCCGTAACCAAGGCGACCAGCGTGCGGCGATACCAGCCTTGCAGCGACAGACTGCCATCCGGCTCGAAAACCAGCGTCAACCAGGTCACGATGGTTGCGAAAACAGCCGCATAAGCAAGTGTGAAACTGGTGAACACCAGCGTACCAACGAGGATGGAAAAGGGCAGCATGAAAAACGGCACTGACCGCGCCACTGCGGCCCAGCCGGGCAACAGCTCTTTCGGCAGGGCGGCCAGATTGCTGCGCAGGGCGTAGACATGCACGCCGAACCAGGCCGCGAGGAAGAACAGGATCGCAGGCAAAAGGGCCGCGACCATGATTTCGGTATAGGGCACGCGCACCAGCTCGGCCATCACGAAGATACCTGCGCCCATCACCGGCGGCAGGATCTGCCCGCCAGTCGAGGCAACGGCCTCGGTCGCGGCGGCGAGTTGTGGCGGATAGCCAAGACGTTTCATGGTCGGGATGGTGATCATCCCGGTGGATGCTGTATTCGCTGCGGCCACCCCGGAAATTGAGCCATAGAAAGCCGAGGACAGGATCGCCACCTTGGCTGCCCCTGCCCGCGCGCGGCCTGCAATCTGGGTGGCGAAGGCCATGAACCCGGTCCCGGCCTGACCTGCCGATATGAAGCCCCCCAAAATCACAAACATCGCGATTGTATCGACCGACGTGCCGGTCAATGTGCCCCACAGCCCGCCCTCGGTTATGGTGAGCGTGCCCAGCAGGTAATCCACCGGCATACCTGCGTGCCCGAACCTGCCGGGGATGAACGGGCCAAGAAACGCATAGGCGAGTACAATCGCGGCGACGGCTGGCAACACGATCTTGATCGCGCGACGTGCCATTTCCAGCACCACAACGATCAGCGCGCAGGCAAGGGCGATCTGCAACGGCCCGTCAAGCGCGCCGAATTGCTGGATAAGATCGCGCCGGTTGAGCATGATCAACCCGCAGATCGTCAGCCCGACAGCAAGGAATGCCCATCCTGCCCAATAGGACACGCGCCCGCCTTGGGCTGCCGCGCCAATGACGAATATCCAGGGCAGCGCCAGTGCCAGATGCGCGGGGCGGGTGATCAGATTAGGGATCAGGCCCGCGAAAGCGTTCCACATATGGAAACTGACCAACGCAATCGCCAGCGCAATCGCGACCGCACCGAAGCGTTTGCCGTCTACCTCCACTGTCAGCCAGGTTTCGAGAAATTCGGGACGGGTCATCGGGGCCTCGGTTTCAGGGGTCTGTGTGGCAAGGCGCTGGGCGGATCAGGTTGGCCAACACGCGCGCGCAGCATCGGCGTTGCGCGCGCGTCCATCTTGCGAACCCGCCCTGTCGTAACCCTGTCAGGGCATTTCAACGCCTTGGGACTCATAAAACGCGGCAACGCCCTCATGCAGCGGCGCGCCTAGCTGCGGGACCAGATCAGGCGTCACGCCTGCCCACCATGGGTTGGTATCTGCCATATCGGCGCGCTGCTCCCAGAAGGCCGACACGATGGCCAACGCCGTGTCGTCATCCATATTGGTGGCATAGGCGCCCACCGGCACGGCCATGGTCGCGATTTCCTCGTCGATGCCTGCGTAAGTATTGGCCGCAACAGTGACAGCCCCCGCGCCGGGGTTGGCCTCGATAATTGCTGCGCGCTCGTCCTCCGTAAAGGACAGGATACGCACCGGCAGCGTGGCTGCCAGTTCCTGCACTTGCGGTGTCGGATGGGCTGAACAGGTCGCGTAGCCATCGACCTGATTGTTGCGCAACGCCCCCGGCGCGCCCGACAGCTCCATGTCTGGCGCGTTCACGCTGTCGGCAATCCCCAGCGTTTCAAAAATGGAAGCCACCTGACGCTGGCAGAATGTCCCGGTCCCACCGGAAATGAAGCTGCGCCCCGCCAGATCCGCGACAGTGTGGATATCGCTATCTGCACGCACCACCAGATGGATCGTAATGAAAGGCATGGGGAACAGCGTGCGGATATTGTCATAATTCCCACGCTCGAAAGGGGCTTCACCTGCTATTGCATCTGCAATCAGGTTTGGGGGGGTCGTGAACAGGAAGGCACCCGGCCGCCGACCTGCTTCTGCCACGTTCTGCACCGAGCCTTGGCTTTCCTCGACTGTGGGCTGGATCGCGCCGTCAGATTGCGCTTGCAGCATTTCCCCGAGTTGCACCATCATCACGTAGTAAGAGCTGGTCGATGACGCCGACTTCAGCGTGACCCGTGTTTCGGCGGATGCCATTGACGCCAACGCCAAACCCGCGCCCAGCGCAAGAGCACTTGCGCCTATGGTTTTTGCAACTCTAGTGACAAACATTTTTTCTCCCCCTCTTTGGATCGTTGCGGCTGTTCCGCTTTGACTGGATGTTCAGAAAATCAGCTTGTCGAGCCATTGACAAGCAAAAGGGACGGTGATGCGCCAAGAAGGAAGCCCCCCAGCCGAGCGCTTTTTCGATTCTGGTCCGTCGCTTCTGGGACGGTGCAGGTTCCTCATGTCGGGCCGATCGACCGTTAAGTTCAGAATGTTTGGTTTGCTGAACGACGCGGGGGGGACGCACGGGCTTTGCGCAAAGCGGCACAAAACCAAGCGCGCCGTCACTTTTATCGTGCCCGCGGATCTCGCCATCACCGGTATCCGGTTTCCCACATTCATGTCCCCAAGCCGGCGCAAAGCCTACACAGATGCGCACCAAACCGGCAAGATGACGGCTTTTCTTTCCACCCCGGCAGATTGTCATGCATACCGCACTGCGCCCGGCCGCCCCGATGCGTGTGCCCCCCGCGCGGGCCTAGGCGGGGGAATGGCGCTAAGTGCTAGCCCACCCACGGGGCCGGACAGGTTTGACCCCAGACGCCCGCCCGCGCGTGAAACAGAGGATTAAACCTTTTGCGCTAACATCAGGGCGAATCAATCAGCAGGGCACAAGTATTATGACCAGACTCCTTGAGCGGCTTTCCTTGACCCAGAAAGTAAGCATCGCCGCGCTTTCTATGTTGGGATTTCTCGCTGTTACGATTATCGTGGTTACGAACCATTCAAAACGCGAGATGCTGATAACAAACGCGCAGGAATTGCAGCGGATGACATTGCGCATTCAGGCCAATGATCTGGCGCGCGCCTTCGACAATTTCTCCTATCAGATCGACGCCGACGGTTTCTTGGTCAACGTGCGCTGGACAGAAATCCCCGATTTCGAAAGCCACAATCTGGTTGATCAGGTGGGCGTGCAATCAGGCCAGACCAACACGATTTTCCGCTATGACGCTGCGCAGGGCGAATTTGTGCGTCTGACCACGAATATCGTGCGCCCTGATGGCACGCGCGCCGTGGGCACGGTGCTGGGGGCTGCTGGCATAGTCCATCAGGCGATCATGCGCGGCGAAACATATGCCGGTGAAGCATTGATCCTCGGCACGAATTACCTCACGATTTATGTGCCGGTCTATGACGCGGGCGGGGCACTCAATGGGGTGCTTTATGCTGGGGTGCAGATTGATACTATCAACGCGCTTCTTCATGCCGAGCTGATCAACGTGCTCATGCTCGCGGCTCTCGCCCTTGCCCTCGCCGCGTTGATTGTGGTTTTCGTTACACGCAGCGCCCTGCGCCCGCTTGGGGCCGTCAATGCCGCCATGCAGGCCATCGCCTCAGGGCAACATGAAACGCAGGTGCCCGCGACGGGGCTGCGCGATGAAATCGGGGCAATCGCCCGCAATCTGGAAAGCTTCCGCGACCAACTGGCCGCTGCGGCCCGCGCACGCGCAGCTTCGGAAGCGCAGGATCAGGCCCGCAATGCCGAACAGGCCAAACAAATGCGTGTGCAACAACGCGTGGTCGACGATATGTCCAGGGCGTTGCAGCAACTATCCGAAGGGGATCTCTCGGCACAGATCACCAACCCGACGCATGACCCGTTCCCGACCGAATATGATGCACTCCGTCAGGCCTTCAACGGGGTCAGCGACAAGTTTTCCGAAACCATGCAGAGCATTACCAACGTCGCCGAACAGGTCAGCAATGGTTCAGGGGAAATCACATCTGCCGCCAGCGATCTGGCTTCGCGTGCCGAAACTCAGGCTGCAACACTCGAGCAATCGGCCGCAGCGCTCAATGAACTTACCGAATCCGTTCGATCCAGTGCGGGTGTGGCAAAAAATGCAGCGACCGCCTCGCAGGATAACCGCACCATCGCCGAAGAAGGTCGCCAGATCGTGGCAGATGCCATTGCGGCGATGCAGCAAATCGAAAAATCCGCTGATCAGATCACCCGCATCATCGCTGTTATCGACGATATCGCCTTTCAGACCAACCTTCTTGCTCTGAATGCCGGGGTCGAAGCCGCGCGCGCAGGTGAAGCCGGGCGCGGCTTCGCGGTTGTCGCCTCCGAAGTGCGCGGCCTGGCACAGCGCGCTTCTGATTCCGCCCGCGAAATCAAATCCCTGATCGTGGAATCATCGCATCATGTTGAAACCGGCTCATCGCTTGTCTCGCGCACAGGCCAAAGCCTCGAGCAAATTCTGCAAAAGGCCCATGAAGTTTCGGATCAGGTCAACATGATCGTGGTTGCCGCCGTTGATCAGGCAAGCGCGCTGGGCGAAATCAACAGCGGGGTGAACCAACTCGATCAGGTCACCCAGCAAAACGCCGCTGTCGCCGAGCAGAGCAACGCAGCCGCGATGTCGCTTCAACACCAAGCTTCAGAGCTGATGACAGAACTTGAGAAATTCAAGTTGACAGGACGCAGCGCAACCCTTGGGACGAACCTTCGGAATGCACCCCGGCAGCAGTTTGAAAGCTCATCCATACCAATGCGCAAGCGCGCCGCAGGCGGTGGCACCAATCCCCGCCTGATGGAGTTTTGAGCCATTGCGGGCTGACGCCACTGCGTGGGACACAACCCTGCGCCCAAATTGAACTTGTGCGCAGGGGAAGGTCGGACAGCCAGAGATTTGCCGAGGATGCCAGTCTGATCACAGCGGCTGTCAACAGGCAGAAATCGCCACACAAGGAAGATTGAAACCCAAGAATATTGCGCCTGCCGTGCGGGGCATCGCCCCCCCTGCGCCTGGTATCAGTTCAGCATTGATCGAAAGGGCGAGCACCCCGCCAACCATCTTGCAGGCTATACCGGCACGGTCCATGCCGATGGCTTCGCCGGGTTCAACGGCTTGTTCGGCAAGGGCAAGGCTGACGAACAGGCATGCATGGTCCATGTGCGCCGCAAATTCGTCGCTGAGGTCGAGCGCACTGACTCCCCCATTGCCCAACAGGCGATCAAAAAGATTGCAAAGCTTTGCGCAGTGGAAAAGGAGGCGCGGGGCAAAGACTGGCTGTGGAAGATCATGAGCCGCAAGAAACCCAAGCAGGCTGCGCTCGCCCTGGCCAGGGTTGCCGGATCAGGGGGCGATAATCCCCTGCGCTGTCGCGATCGCGATGGCCTGTTCGCGTGTCAATGCCCCCAATTTGCGGCGCGCGTTGCGCAGATAGAGCTCTATCGCGGCAGAGCTGAGATCAAGCGCTCGCGCAATGTCCTTGGTGCGATAGCCCTGTGCAAGAAATCGCAGGCATTGGACCTCGCGCGGTGCAAGCCGCGCCGAGGTTTGGCGCCGGGCCCCATCCAGCGCCTCATGCGCGTGCTGCGCGGCAAGACGAAGCTGGTCTTCGGAATGCAGCCGCAGGGCGTCCACCTCCTGACGCGACAGCGAGGATCCGATGTTCCACCCCGCAATGCCCCGATCCCCCTTCAGCCGGATGGTCGAGGAAAACCCGGCATTGATGCCAAAACTCGACGCCTCGTCGATCAGGGTCATCTGCGCGACCGACAGCCCTTGATGCAGGTCGGCATAGGCGATGCCCGTGCTGATCGGGCGAAAGGTGACACAACAATGGCTCAGAAACGGGTCAATCGCGGCATAGCCACGCTCTTTATATCGGGCGACCCAGGCATCCGGCAGGGTGGTTTGCAGCGCAAAATGTCCGGGGCCGGTGTCGACATGGATCAGCCTGTCAAATCCGTTCCGGGCAAAAAATGCCGCCGTGACCTCCCAAACCCGATCTGCGGCGCCAGGATCGTTTGTGGCGCAGATAGAGGAAAGTTCTTCAGAGAAATTGTCCAGCATACTTGTTCTCCAATTCAAAAAACCAAGCTCGAAACCCTGCGGGGCAAAAATGCCGGCGGCACCCCTATATGGAATTCCTTATATTCTCATGCTGATCGCTCTGCGTCTACAAAGGCTTGATACAGGGCCATGCCTTGGACGGGCCTTGGTTCGATTGAGAGGGTTGGCACCATCCTTGGTGTCGTCCCTTTGGTCAGGACGCTTCGGACATATTGTTAACCTTTGGTAACTGTCAGGGAAAGGGCATGATCGGATATGAATCTGGGCGTATCGGGTCTGTTTGGTCAAGCATTCTTCGGTCATTGGTGGCATGCGCTTGCATGACGGACTGTCCGGTGGTTGCTTCCGTCCAAACGCGTGTCAACTGTAGGGTTGGCTTCGCGGTCTTGTGGCGCTGGCGGTCCCAGGGGTATGGGCTGGCGGCCATGTCGGCACCGCCATGGCCCAAGGCCGCCCGATGAGCGGGTTCAGCCCCTTGCGCCTGCTGGGCCGGATCAGCCCGGGCAGCAAGGGCGTTTTGTTCGGCCCATCGGCCATGCCTCGTCCCGCGCCACCCGCCTTGCCGTCCGCAGACCACACTGCAATCGTTGCCCGGCTGGCGCCTGTCCTGCAGGGACTGAACCGTGACAGGACGGTCCATGTCGACCAGATCGACCGCGCCCTGAAGCTCTATGGCGGTGGCGCTGCGGTGGTGGCCCTTGTGGTGGGCTGGGGTATCGGCGGCTCTTTCCCTGGCGGTCTGGCGCTGATGGCGCTTGCCGTTGTAAGCGTCGTCATCCTTGTGATGGCCAAGGCCGAGGATGGCCCCCGCGCAGAAACCCGCAGGCAAATCGTCGCGGCTGTCGCCGGGCAAATGTCGGACCTGATCCCGGATGCTGCGCCCGATATTCCGCGCGAATGGTTTGCCGGGCTGAGGCTGGTGCAGCAGGTCCGCAAGGTAATCGTCGATCTGCGCCTGACAGGCGAGCGCGCGGGCCGCGTCGTGGGCGTAACACGCGTCGGGCTGATGTTCGGCGAGGACAGGCGCTACGCGGAAAAGCACGACAAGGGCCTGAGCTTTGTCATGGTTCAGGTCTCCCTGCCAGAAACAGCAGCACGCACGGGCGTCACAGTCGTTATGCCCACCGATGCCAGCTGGAATGTCCGGCATGGGCCGAAGCTGTCGCACGGCCTGAAAACGGTGCAAACCGGCGACAAGACCTTTGACGCACTTTATACGGTCTATGGGGATCCCGCGCCGCTGACACCTGCCTTGCGGGCGGGTTTTGCCGGTCTGGAACGGCACGCGCGTTCTGCCAAGCACGGCCTGGCCGAGGTCGCGCCGGGCAATGGCCTGCGGCCATGGGTCGTGATCCTGCCCGGGCAGTTGGTGGTGCTGACGCCACTTGCCATGTTCGACGGCGCGTTCGAGCCGCCGGCCTTCTGGCTGCCGCTGGACCCCGACACGCTGATCCCCGCCTTTGCCGCCGATCTGGCCGTGCTGGACGGTTATCTGACTGCCGCCCTTTCCTTGCCTTTTGGAGATATCGCATGATCCGAATTTTTCCCGCGCTTGCCGCCCTGATGATCTCGGCCGCGCCAGCAATGGCCGAACGCGTCTCGGTGCTGGTGTTCGATGCCTCCGGCTCGATGTGGAACCGGGTCGAGGGCGACCTGACCCGGATCGAGGTCGCGCGCGACGTGATGGGTGACTATTTCGCCAGCCGCGACGGCGCGGTGCCCTTGTCGGTCATCGCCTATGGCCACAACCGGCGCGGCGATTGCCGCGACATAGAGGTCATCGCGCCCATGGGCCAGACCGCGCCGGGCGCGCTGGAAAGCCGCCTGCGCGCGCTGATGCCGCGGGGCATGACCCCGCTGACCGACAGCCTTGCGCGCGCGCGCGACCAAATCCCGCCCACCGCTGAAGCCGCCGATATCATCCTTGTGACCGACGGGCTGGAAACCTGCGAGGGCGACCCCTGCGCGCTGGCCGCCAGCCTTGCCGCCGAAGGCATCGACATCCGCGCCCATGTCGTGGGCTTTGGCCTGAGTGCGGTCGAGGTCGCGGCCCTGTCCTGTATCACCGACCAGACCGGGGGGATGCTATTCCAGACCAATTCCGGCGCCGAACTGGCCGAAGCGTTGCAACAGGTGAGCATGGCACCCGAAGCTGAACCTGAACCAGAGCCTGAACCTGAACAACCTGCCCGCGCCGCCGCCTTCGACATCGGCGACAAGGCAGAGGCGGGCTTCGATTATCGCATCCGCTGGAACGGCGAGGCGCGCTTCGTCGATTACATGGGCTTCGTTCCGCAGGGCGAAAGCCGCGCGCCTACGTCAAGCAGCTACCGTACAATCGGGGGGACGGCGGCAGCCCCCAACAACCCCGCCACCCGCACCGCACCGAAAACCCCGGGGATGTATGATCTGATCCTGTCCACTGCCCGCGACGGGATCATCGCCCGCCAGCCGGTCGAGGTGGTGGCCCCTGCCATGGGTTTTGACCCAATCGGGTCGGTCGAGCCGGGCAGCCGCGTGCTGTTTACCTTTCGCGCGCCGGAACAACTGGGAGAGCGGATCGTGATCGCTGATCTTGACCAGCCAGTGAATGAACATCAGCGTTATGATTGGGCCAACGCTTTGCACACGACAGGCACGACCAGGCTGACGGTGCCGAGCGTGCCCGGTGAATACGAATTGCGCTATCTGAACGCGGGGGCGACCGCGATCATGTTCTCGCGCCGCTTCGGTGTCGGAATCCCGTTCGCGGACACCGACCGGACCACCAGCGCCGAACTGGCCAACCAAGCCGCCGCCGCAACCCGGGGCGACGCGTCGCAAGACGAACTGGCGCAGGTCACCGCCACCTTCCGCCTGCCTGCTGACCTTCCGCAATCCGATGTTACATGGTCTGGGGTGCCCCTTGACCCTGACATGACCTCCGGCCCATGGGCGTCCGGGCAAACCGGCCCTGTCATCACCGACAGTTTCGAGCCCGGCACATGGCGCATCACCGCCACCGCACCCGGTGAGGTGACACTGTCGGCCGATGTGACGATCTTTCCGGGGCAGGCCAACGATTTCATCGTGCAGATCAACCCCGGCAGCGACGAGGATCACGGCGCGCTGGACCTGCAAGGGCCGTGGCGCATCCTGACCGTGCCGCCCTATGACGCGCCACCGGGAAGCCCCATTGATCCGATGAAGATCATGGATATCATATTGGAAACCCGCGCCGACGCCAACGGCTATCAGGGCCGCTTCACGCCTGCCCCCGCAGCCTTCGGCACGGTCTTGCTTGAGCGTGAAATTTACAGCGTGTTAGAGGAAGACGGCGCGCTGATCGTGACCATGGCGTTGCCGATGATCGACCCTGCGCCTTTCGTGCTGTCGGTCATGCCCTATGCCGAAGGCTATGCCGGAACACTGGTCGCCGGTGCCAACAGCCTGGCCGTCGTGTTCTGGCCCGACGCCGTGCCACTTCCGCCCGCCACACAACTGCGCGCGACGCTCTATGGCCCGGACCCCGCCGACCAAGGCTGGCTGAACGACGGGTCCGACGCGGTCTTTGCCTGTGCGCAATCGATCTGCGCCTGGACCGATCCTGCCAGTGGCCTGACCATTCCACTACCCATGGGCTGGAGCGTGACCGCCCCCGAATTCCAGACCGCATCAGCCGCGCCAACGGACATGGCCCTGCCCAGCCTGTCGCTGTTCGGGCCAGAGGGGCAGGAGTTGCGCCTGAACCCGCGCCAGTGGATCGACAGCAACGGCACCTGCCTTGAAACACCGGATCTGGGGCGCCTGTGCCATTTCGCAGATGCCGATATCACCGCGCAGATGGTTGCAGGGATGATCGCGTCGATGGTCCATCTTGGCCAACCCACCGCCGGCGCACAAACGCGGCCCGTCAGCGTATCCATTGCAGGCGCGGACCGATCCGAGATGCGCAAGGTGCGCATCCAGCTTGTTGCGGGCGAGGATGCGGCCTATCAGGTCGGCCAGCTGCATGACAGCGAGATGGCCGCGAAAGATCATCCGCTTGGTGTGGGCAATGTCTATGACATCCGCGCCGAAACCCTGTTTCGGGAATACCGCAACCGGAATGTCACCATCACCCCCGGCACCACGGTGCAGCAGGTGATGCTGGCCCCTGTCTACGCCTTCGATGAGGTGACATTGGAATTGCCCGATGATCCGGTCATTGCCTGGCCGAGCGCATTTTTCCCCGTCACGCTGGTGGCACCTTCGGATTTCCAGGGATCTATCGCTCTCCATGACGATGACGACCGCGATGCACCCGCGCTCTTTTCCATTTCCAGCGCTGAGCTGATGAACAGCACGGACCCTGTGCTGCCAGTCCCTGAAAAGCCCGGCTATTATGAAATCCGCTTTCTTGATATCAACGGTGAGATGTTCGGCGGGACAGTGTTCGAAGCCGTCGCGCCCGATGCGGCACAGGGCGCCGGGGCGCCCGAAGGTTCGGTCAGTGTTGCGCTGCTGTCGGATTGGGATCTGGTTGCAGGCTCGGGCGGGTACTTTTCCGTCGGGATCGAGGCACCGGCAGGTCTGGACGGGCAGCTTGTGATCGAAGGGCAGGACGGGACGGCGGTTTATGCCACAGGTCTTGCCGCACTGATCGACGCACAGGATCAGGCGCTGCCAATCCCCGATGCCCCCGGCATCTATATGATCACCATCACCGACAAGGCGGGGATTTTGCGCGCCACCACCGGGTTCGAGGTTGTTGCGGACAAGGCGCGCGATCACATCACAGTCACTTTGCGCGCGACCACACAATTCGGCGCGGGATGCATGATCGGGGCCGACCTCACCATGCCCCCCGGTCCGCGCATTACTGTCACCATCCCGGTGACGGGGGTTGACGCACAAGGTGCGGCGGTCACGCCGATCATGCGGACGGAGCGCGCGCAGGTTCTGGAAATCATCGGCTTTGACACCGCTGGGGCGACAATCGTTGATGCAAGTTTCCTGTCACCCTGCGAGGCGCTCATCCTGAACATGGGCCCCGCACAATGCCGCGTGGGTGAAAGTTCCACCATGGGCTCCTGCCCCTATCCGGTCAGCTACATCGCCCCAACCACGCTTTTGGCAGTGCAACAGGCGGGCAGTGACCCGGTCCTGCCAACGTCAGGCCAACCGGCTTTGCCCGATCGGGCACGCCCTGCCGCGACCAGCGGTGCCGCCCCCCACTTCATCGAGATCGACCTTGGCGACATGGATGCAGACACGTTTCTTGACATCCTGCTGCCCCAAACCGGATCGGAGTAACCCATGGCCCTGAAATTCATTGCCGCGATGGCATCCCTTGTCCTGTCCGCAGATGCCGCCCTTGCCCAAGGCACCCAAAAGGTCCAGCTTGCCGATTGCACCGGATCGGGCTGCACCTGCAGCGTCACGAACCTGACCCTGACCGAAGTTGCGGCCGCCCTGCCCATTGAAATCCCGGACGGCGCGGAAGATATGATGCTCGTGCGTGCGCCCAATGGCACCTTCGGCTGGAGCGCGATGGCACCCGCCGATCTGGACGTGCTGTATGGTGGCCAGGGCAATTGCCCATTGCAACTGTTCGAAGACATCGTGCCACGCGACGGCAGCTGGCATATCACCGATGTCGTCACCGACACCTCGCAATGCCCGATGGTGGCCTTGGCGGGAATGGGCGGGCTGGAAAGTGCCACCACCTCCGTCAACTGGGGCGGGCGCTTTCATCCCGAAAGGCTGTTTCCCGAAACCCGTGGCATGGTGCGCTGGTCACAAACCGGGCATCTGTCATGGCGCGGGGTCGTCGTGGATGAAAAGGTCGAAGGCGCTTTTGCACGCGTCACCTTTACTGCACGCCTGATCAGCCCGACGCTGATCCGCGGTGAAAGCCGCTTTGCCTTCAACATGCATGGCATCGGCGGGATGAACGCTGCCACCCTTGCCGCAGGCGGGGGCTGCCTGACGGTCACAAGCTACGTTGCACGCTGGCGCGGATGACAAACCTCGGAAGAAGGAAGCCGCAGGTGCCATGGGCTGACCTATGGGGAAAGTGTGCAGGCGCTTGCGGCGACGGCTGCGTTAGGCGTGCGGCTGACGAAGCGCATGGTGCCTGAGACCGGGGCAAAAGCGCTTGATGATCCCGGAAACGCTGGGTGATTTGGCGTAAAATCCATCCTGTTTCGCGCCGAAGGAAGACATCGTCACCAAATCTTCACGCAACCGTCATCCTAGCGTTACATCGAAAACATAAGCCGCACTCAAGCTCAACTTCTAAAGGGAAAAGACATGACTGCACGGCTTCTCTCGACAGTGGCGCTTAGCGTCACCCTTGCGCTGCCTGCTGGCGCATTCCAACTCGACCCGCGCTTTACCGACAATGACGGCGACTTGGTCGCAGATATACCGACCGATCCAAGTGAATGGGTCGACCCGCCGGTTCTGGTTTTTGCCTATACCCCTGTCGAAGACCCCGCTGTCTATGAGGATGTCTGGGCCGAATTCATTGATCATTTGTCGGACGCGACAGGCAAGCCCGTGCAGTTCTTCCCGGTTCAGTCCAACGCCGCCCAGCTTGAAGCCATGCGCGCAGGCCGGTTGCATATCGCCGCAGTGAACACCGGCGGCAATCCGATCGCGGTCGCCTGCGCGGGTTTTCGTCCCTTCGCGATGATGGCGGCTGAAGATGGGTCTTTCGGCTACGAGATGGAAATCGTTACCTATCCCGGATCGGGCATCGAGGCGCTTGCCGATCTTGATGGTCGTCAGCTGGCGTTCACCTCGGAAACTTCAAACTCTGGCTTTAAGGCCCCACAGGCATTGCTGGAATCTGAGTTTGGTCTGGTTGTTGAAGAAAACTACACGCCGGCTTTCTCGGGCGGTCATGACAACTCTATCCTTGGTGTTGCCAATCAGGACTATGACGCCGCCGCCATTGCCAATTCCGTCCTGACCCGGATGGAAGCGCGCGGTGTTGTCAGCCGCGACGATCTGGTGACAATCTACAAATCCGACACCTTCCCGACGTCTGGCTACGGCACGGTCTATAACCTGCATCCCGAATTGCAGGAAAAGATCCGTGATGCGTTCTTCAGCTTCGAGTGGGAAGGCACGGGCCTCGAGCGTGAGTTTGGCGCGCAAGGCGAGAGCCAGTTCATTCCGATCACATTCCAGGAAAACTGGTCGGTGATCCGTCAGATCGATGCAGCGATGGGCGTGAGCTATACCTGCAACTGAGGATTTCAGCACCAAATCCTTTTCGGCAGGCAGAGCTATGGTTCTGCCTGCTCAGCTTTTTCGGGGAATGCTCATATGCTCAGGATCGAAGGTCTGACAAAGACCTACAAAACAGGGGACAAGGCCTTGGCAGATGTCTCTTTCGAGGTGCCGAAGGGACAGGTCATCGGGTTGATTGGACCGTCCGGTGCCGGAAAATCCACGCTGATCCGCTGTATCAACCGACTGGTCGAGCCAAGCTCTGGCGCGATCTGGCTCAATGAAGTGAACCTGCCTGCCCTGCGCACGGGCGAGTTGCGCCGCGCGCGCCGCCGGATCGGGATGATCTTTCAGGAATATGCGCTGGTCGAGAGGCTGACGGTGATGGAGAACGTCCTTTCAGGCCGTCTGGGCTATGTTGGCTTCTGGCGCAGCTTCATGCGCCGCTATCCAAGCGGGGATATTGCAAATGCCTATCGCCTGCTGGATCGTGTGGGGCTGATGGCGCATGCTGACAAGCGCGCCGATGCGCTGTCGGGCGGACAGCGCCAGCGCGTGGGGATCGCGCGGGCCTTGGCGCAAGACCCCGAACTCTTGCTGATCGATGAGCCCACCGCCAGCCTTGACCCGAAAACAAGCCGTCAGATCATGCGGTTGATTGTCGAGATTTGTCGCGAGCGCGGCCTGCCGGCGATCATCAATATTCATGACGTGGTGCTGGCGCAGCAATTCTCGGACCGGATCATCGGGCTGCAATCAGGGCGCATGATCTTTGACGGCCCACCATCGGGCCTGACAGAGTCGGCTCTGACGAGCATCTACGGCCAAGAAGACTGGACCGCCATGCGCAAGGGTGCGTCCGAGGATGCCGAAGCCGAGGCAGAAGAGAAAGCGCAGGCCGAGAAGATGCTGAGGGCGCTATGAGCACAGCTTACTCGACCACATGGCGCAAACCACCACAGATGATCCAGTCGCGCGGGTGGCGCATTGCGCTTGCCTTGGGCGCGCTCCTCTATCTCGTGCTGGCGATTGGCACGATCGAGGTGAACTGGACGCGTGTCATCGCAGGCATGGAGCGCGCGCAGCGCTTTGTCGCGGGCTTTCTGCAGCCTGATTTCACCACCCGCTGGCGGGATATTTCCAACGGGCTGATGGAAAGCCTGACCATGACCTTCACCTCGACCGTAGTGGGGGTGCTGATCTCGATCCCCATCGGCGTGGGGGCCGCACGCAATATTGCACCTGCCTGGGTCTATTACATCTGCCGCAGCATCATTGCGGCCAGCAGGGCGCTTCAGGAAATCATCGTGGCAATCTTCTTCGTGGCCCTGTTCGGCTTTGGTGCCTTCGCGGGTTTCCTGACACTGACCTTCGCCACCATCGGCTTCATCGGCAAACTTCTGGCCGAGGATATCGAGGATATCGACGAAGCCCAGGCCGAGGCGATCCGCGCGACCGGGGCCAGCTGGATGCAATTGATCAACTACGCCATCCAGCCGCAGGTCATGCCGCGCCTGATCGGGCTGTCACTCTACCGGCTGGACATCAATTTCCGCGAATCCGCCGTGATCGGGATTGTGGGTGCAGGCGGCATCGGGGCAGCGCTGAACACGTCGCTGTCGCGCTACGAATACTCCAGCGCAGGCGCGATCCTCTTGATCATCATCGCCATCGTTATGGTGGCTGAATACTCTTCGGGCTATTTGCGAAAGTGGGTCAAATGAGCGTGGCAGTCACTGAAACGCCATTCTGGCAGCACCGCACACCCTTCAAGCGTCTGATGCTTTGGGCAGGCTGGCTGGCCTGTGTGGCGCTGTTTGTCTGGTGCTGGGAACGCATGACCCAGCGCACGATCTGGGCCTTTGTCTGGGACGCACCCAATGCCGCTGCCGATATCGGCAGCCGTGCCTTTCCACCGCGCTGGTCCTACATGGAACGCCTCTGGTGGCCGCTTTGGGACACAATCAACATCGCCACACTCGGCACTCTTCTGGGCATTCTGATGGCGGTGCCGCTTGCCTTCCTTGCTGCGTCGAACACCACGCCCTCGCGGCTTATCCTGCGGCCAATCGCCTTGTTCATCATCGTCGCGTCGCGTTCGATCAATTCGCTGATCTGGGCGCTTTTGCTGGTGTCCATTCTGGGGCCGGGCATTCTTGCGGGCATTTTGGCCATTGCGCTGCGCTCGATCGGCTTCATCGGCAAACTGCTTTACGAGGCCATTGAGGAAACCGACATTTCACAGGTCGAGGCGATCACCGCCACCGGGGCCAGCCAAGGCCAGATTCTGACCTATGGAATCGTGCCGCAAGTGTTACCCGCCTTCTATGGGATCAGTGTGTTTCGCTGGGACATCAATATCCGCGAAAGCGCCATTCTGGGGCTTGTCGGGGCCGGTGGTATTGGTGCGCAACTGAATGCCAGCCTAAACACATTGGCCTGGCCGCAAGTGTCCCTGATCATTCTGGTGATCTTGGGCACAGTGGTTGTCAGCGAATGGGTCTCGGCCAAGGTTCGGCACGCGGTGATCTGAGCATTCAAAGTGATGAACCCGCCCTTTGGATCAGATGCATAAAGGCGCGTGCAAGAATGCCGAAGGCGCCGGCGACATTGCTGTGGCCGGGAACAGGGCACCAATGCCAAGGAAGATATGCTTGAGCGCACCAATAGCGCCGTGGTATTTGGCCTAAGGCACCGACAAGCGGCGGGCGCGGCTGAATTGCATTGACCATCTGCTGGGGTTGATTCCCTATCAGGATGTGCCGCATGATCCGATCACCCTGCCAGAGCGCGTGTTCAACCCTGATTATGAGCGGGCGATCCTGCCGCCGGAGTTGTATGTGCCGCGAAAGTACTGACCTCGGGTTGCATGCAGACTTTTGAGCTGCTGTTGCCGCGCAGGAATGCCGCTGCGACAGAGTTCCAGTCATAGGTGGCGCGCATATGAGCGGCACGCGCGGCGCGCCCGCCCGGCGCATTTAGCGCGCGCCGGATTGCGCATGCAAGATCGTCGTCAAGTGAACCCAGGCTTGGCTTTGTCACAATGTCCCGTGGCCCCGGCGCGTCATGCGCAGCAATCGGCAGGCCAGAGGCGAGAGCTTCGATCAGGACAATTCCGAATGTATCCGTGCGGGACGGAAAGACGAAAACATCTGCACGTCTATAGGCGTCCGCTAGTGCCTTGCCTTCCAGCTTGCCACAGAACTCTGCATCCGGGAATGCGCGCTGCAAGGCCCCAAGCGCCGGTCCATCGCCGACAATGACCTTGCGATGCGGCCCCAGAGCCCGCGCATCCAGCGACAGGAATGTCTCCAGCGACTTCTCGGGCGCGATACGACCAACATAAAGCAAGGTCGGGTGGTCGGTTCTGTCAGGTTCGTGTGTTTCCGGGGCCGGAAAAAACAGGGTTGTGTCCACACCACGCGACAGGCGTGCCAAAGGCATGTGGAACCCCCAGTTGCGCAACAGCGCCTCGATGGAAGGGGTTGCGACAAAGACAGGGCTTGCGCCATTGTGAAACCGGCATAGGGCGACGAGGGCGAGCCGCTCCAGCGCCACCCTGAACACGCGCGGGGCCCGCAGCGCGATATAGGCCGGGAAGTTGGTGTGAAACGATGTCGAGAATGCAAGCCCGTGCCGCAGACAATAGCGACGCGCGGCCCAACCCAGTGGGCCTTCAACTGCGATATGGATGATATCGGGATTGAACTGCGAAATAAGCCGCGCCAATCTTCGGCCCGGCCAGAGTGCAAGGCGGATTTCGGAATAGCCGGGCATGGGCAAGGTGGTGAACTCGGCAGGTCCGATCACACGCACCTCATGCCCCATGGCGCGCCATTCGCGCGTCAGGTGCTGATAGCTGCGCACGACGCCATTCACCTGAGGCTCCCATGCGTCGCTGATGATCAGGATGCGCGGTCGTGATGCGGGTGTTCCGGGATCAGATGGCAAAGGCATGGGAATCGGTTGATTTTTGCACAACTCTGAGTGTGACGCGCGGATGTAACAACCAGATGTCCGTCGCGCATGTCCCGCTTGCGCACGCAAGCGCGGCCCTATCCGGCCTCGATCCTGCCCTGTGGCGCATCGGGTACAGTTGGGCCTTGCTATAAAACTGATACCTCACGGTCACAAAATCGTTGCCCCGTGGCGTCATTTGATCTGCATCGGAGCCATCTGGATGCTGACATGCCGTTTGACCGCCCATTTCAAAGGCCGAAACCGAGACCCCGCACGTTATTCCTGTCAGACCTGCATCTTGGAGCGTTATCCGCGCGCGCCGAAGATGTGTTGCGCTTTCTGCGCGCCCATCCGGCGGACGTCTATGTGCTGGTTGGCGATGTTCTTGATCTTTGGCAACCCATGCTGCCGCATTGGAGCGCGCAGGATCAGGCGGTGATCGACTTTTTCCGCGCGCGTCACGCATCTGGTGCGCGCCTGGTCTATATCCGGGGCAACCATGATCCCGATCCGTCACGCATACCGGCCTATGCCGCCCTTCCCGCAGAACATCTGGACGCCTATGTTCATGAAACGCCAACCGGAAAACGCTTTCTGGTCATTCATGGTGATGAGGCCGACAGTCGCCTGATCCGGCTACACGCCATGACCCGGCTGGGCAGCCTGATCGACCATGGCTTGCGCCGTCTTGACACGTTCCTGTCGCGGCTGTCGCTTCGTGACCCCGAAATGCGCGGCTTTGCGAGCTGGCTTTTGTTTGCAGCGAATGCGTTGCGTTATCGCGGGCGCAGCCATGAGCGGCAGATGGTTGATCTTGCGCGCGCGCGTGGCCTCGACGGCGTCATCTGCGGGCATTTCCATATTGCCGCCCTGCATGACCATTTTGGCCTGACCTATGCCAATTGCGGCGACTGGGTGGACAGCATGACCGCGCTTTTGGACGAAGGCGATGGCGTCTTGCGTCTGATCGGTGGCCGCGAGGCGGCCTTGGATGTGCCCCTGCCTGCCAGACATTCACATTCTGACCAGAAAGCCCTTACGCAATGAGTGACGCCAGTGAAATCATGCGCCGGATTGATGGCGCTGTCTGCCAGAACCCGGTTACAAACCGTATCGGGCTGCAGGAACGGCTGTTTGCCCGGCTGTTTCAGGGGCTGGTCTATGCCCAGATATGGGAAGACCCGGTGGCCGATATGGCGGCGCTGGACCTGTCGCCGGGCAGCGATATCATTTGCATCGCCTCAGGGGGGTGCAATACAATGTCCTACCTGTTGACGGACCCGGCCTCTGTCACGGCGGTTGATCTGTCGCCCGCGCATATTGCGCTGCTCAATCTCAAGCGCGCCGCGGCAACGCATCTGGAACAGCCCGCGTTTTTCAACATTTTCGGCCATGCGGACAGACCGGGCAATCCGGCACTGATACAGAACAGACTTGCGCCGCATCTGGACCCCGAAAGCCGGGCGTTCTGGCAAAGGCACGCGAAACGCTTCGCGCGTGGCTTCTACCGGCAAGGGGTTCTGGGACGGTTCATCGGTGCGGTTCATCTGGTCGGGCGCGTGGCAAAAGTGGATTTTCGCCCCCTCTTGCAGGCGCAAAGCCTTGCCGAACAAGAGGTGTTCTTTACCCGCCAGATTGACCCGCTCTTCGACAAACGCATGGTGCGGTATCTCGCGCGACAGCGAGCGGCGCTGTTTGGTCTGGGCATTCCCCCCGCGCAGCATGACAAGCTTGCCGCAGATGCGCAGGGTGATATTGTGCGCGTGCTGCGCGCGCGGGCGCGGCGGCTGGTCTGCGACTTTCCCGTGAAGGACAATTACTTCCTTTGGCAGGCCTTTCATCGCGGATACGAGCCAGGCACCACGACGAACCTGCCGCCCTATCTGCAGCGCGCGAATTTCAACGCAGTCGCTGCGCGTGCCGGACGTATCCGCGCCGTCAATCACACATTCACGGATGAATTGGTCCGCCATGCGCCACACAGCCTGGATGCCTATATCCTGCTTGATGCGCAGGATTGGATGACTGATGCCCAACTGAACACGCTCTGGGCCGAAATTACCCGCACAGCCCGACCCGGCGCGCGGGTTCTGTTCCGCACAGGCGGCACAGATGACATTCTTCCCGGTCGCGTGTCCGATCAAGTGATGTCGTTTTGGGCCTATGATCCTGCCGCATCAAACCGGGCTTTCGCCCAAGACCGCTCGGCCATCTATGGCGGCGTGCATCTCTATCGTTATCAAGGCTGACGCATGAGCCGTCTGACACATGCTGCGTTGATGGATCGCACCTACCGCCACCAGCGACGGATTTACGATCTGACGCGCGCCTGGTTTCTGCTTGGACGCGATCATCTGATCGCGGATCTGGGCGTGCCTGCAGGCGGGCGTGTTCTTGAAATTGCTTGTGGGACAGGTCGCAACCTCGACCATATCGGGCGCCGCTATCCGGGCTGCGACCTCTACGGGTTGGATATCTCCGAACAGATGCTAGAGAGCGCGCGCGCCAAACTGGGGATGCGCGCTGTTCTGGTCCAGGGTGATGCATGCGGGTTTGATGCGCAAGCCACCTTCGGGGTGGCGCAATTCGACCGGATCGTGTTGTCCTACAGCCTGTCCATGATCCCCGACTGGCGCAGGGCACTGATCGAGGCCATGCGTCACCTTGCACCGGGCGGGAGTCTGCACATCGTGGATTTCGGAGTACAGGATCATTTGCCCCGTTTTGTCAGTGTGACACTGAATGCGTGGCTTGCCCGGTTCCATGTCATGCCGCGTCTTGAGCTACAGGCTGAGCTGAACAGGATGACAAAGAATAGCAGCATGACGCTTGATATGCAGCACCTGTATCGCAGCTATGCTCAGTATGCCGTGATCAGCTCAACTGAGCCTATCCCTGCGATACGCCCCAAGTCGGGGTTCTGACTGCGGGCTACAACCAAGGGCCCGCTGCCGCCTTGGGGAAGCGCATCTTTGCATTCCTGATCCGGTTGGCAAATCGCTTGTCGGCGCGATGGGCTACCTCGCGATCAAGCATCATGCCCAT
>NZ_JBQTCF010000045.1:0-21698 GCF_052379845.1 Roseinatronobacter sp. NSM
TGATCGCCGCGCTACTCGGCCAAAGCTCAAAAACGCCATCGAACTGCGTGCGTTCGGCATCCGCCCACTTCTGGGGCGCTCTGGCGGGGTATACCAGCTTTGTTGCTCATGCCGGCGCGCCGCCACTTCAAATCTACATGCTGCCCCTTCGTCTTGATCCAAAGCTTTTCACAGGCACGATGGTGATGTTTTTTGCAATCACCAATGCAATGAAGATAATCCCTTATGCTGCGATGGGGGAATTTGGATCAGCAAACTTAGGCCGTGCCGCAGTCATGCTGCCTCTTGCCATAGGCGCAACCCTTTTAGGAGCCTGGATCGTTCGCCAGCTGACCGCCAACTTCTTCTATCCCTTCACCTATGCATCGGTTCTACTTGTCGGCCTTAAGCTGATATGGGATGGCCTTGCTGGATTCTAGGTTCCCGTCACTGTGGGAATACGGGGATGCGCGTCAGTGTGCTGAACACGAGCTGCGACAGCCACAACAAGCGCTTGAGCCAGACACATAGGTGCCGCCAGTGAGCGCGAGAACGTGTAGTCGTGTTCAGGAACCTCGAACAGAACCTTTGCCCAACGGGCTAACGGTGAAAGCGTGCTGTCCGTAATCGCGATGATGGGGATCCCTCTTTGTCCCGCGTCTTCGACCACATTTACGACTTCGGTAGCATAGAAGCGGAACGACACCGCCAAAAGTACATCAGCCTCGCGAATTGTGCGCCCGATATGTGTGGCGAGCCCGCCGCCCGGGTCCAACAGCAAGCAGCGTTTGCCCAGCATCGTCAGCACATAGCGGAGGAGTTCCACCACTGGTGCGGATCGCAACTGTCCGACAAGATAGATCGTGTCGGCACGTTCCAGCATGTCTGCTGCCAAGGCCAGATCTTCTGAGTTCACCTCGTCCAGCAATTGTTGCAAAGACGCGATGTCACGCACAACCAAATCGCGCAGGAAACCGATCTCGGACGCATCCCCGGCCCCCTGCAACTCGCTGGCAAGCGCCTTAACACGTGCCTCGAAACCCGGAGCAGCAGTCGCCAACCGCTTCTGGAAAAGCGCCTGCAACTCTTTGAAGCCCTTGTACCCTAGGGACTGTGCGAAGCGCACAAAACTCGAGGCATGGATTCCACAGCGTTCGGCAATTGCATTCACCGAGTGGATGGCAACCTCATTCGGATTCTGCGTAAGGTAGACTGCGATGCGTTGGTATGTCTTGCTCATCTGATCATGACGATCATGGATGATCCGGATCAGTTCTTCATAATCTTGTGGCGTTTCGATAAGTGGCTCATTCATCGGCATGGCGTTCCTTCATGCGATTAGACTGCAATATTTATTGCAGAACGCCAAGCGCTTTTCACATATCCAGTTGCGTTGGTGTCTCTCTGACTTCGATCTGCCTAAAGGCCGCGCGCAGCCACCGCAGTTTGCTTGACCAAGGGGATAGCCGGACTTCGAAACATATTCCTACTGTATCGCAGCGGGTTAAAGTGTATCCTGCTCATGAAACACGGCGCTCTGCCTATGTCGGCACGTCGAGCCATTCCTGTCTGACAGAGCTTTTCTTGATTGCGTCGACGAGAGTCTGGATACGCAAGCCAGCGCTGAAACCATATGGCTCGGGTATTTCACCGGCGATCGCGCGGACATAGCCCTCGACCTCGATCGCCTTCAGATCGTTGAAGCCGATCTGATGCCCCGGCGCGACACAGAAGCGACCATACGGCGGATGATCGGGTGATGCCTCTATCCGGCGGAAGCCCCGACGTCCTGGCCTGTCGGTTGTGGAAAAGAAGTGTAACTCGTTGAAGCGCTCCTGACTGAACGCCAGCGCGCCTTTTGTTCCATATATCTCGAAGTCATGCTGCATCTTACGACCCGTTGCGATCCAGTTGCCCTCGATCGACCCCTGCGCACCATTGGCAAAGCGCAGGAACGCGCGGCCTACATCATCGACGGTGACTGCACGGGTCCCGCCTTGGCCATCCGGCCTTTGGCTGATAAGGGTAACGCAATCGCCCATGACCGTTGTGATTGGCCCGAGAAGGAATTCGGCAGTGGCCAGAGCATGACTGCCGATGTCGGCCAGCGCGCCCCCACCCGCCGCATCATGCCGAAAGGTAAAGGCCGCGCTAGCGTCGGCCATGTAGTCCTCGGCATGCAGACCACGATAGCCGCGGATCTCGCCCAATTCGCCCGCCGCAATCATCTCGCGCGCTAGCCGCAGCATCGGGTTGCAGAGGTAGTTAAACCCGACTTGGGTTTTCACTCCGGCTCGGGCAGCGGCTTCCACCATCTCACGCGCGTCGCTGACCAGCGGCGCAAGCGGTTTTTCGCAATAGACATGCTTACCCGCAGCAATGGCGGCAAGCGCCATTTCCTTATGCAGGGCGTTCGGAGCCGTGATATCAATCAGGTCGATTTCGGGGTTCGATATCAAGCTGCGCCAATCACCTGTGGCGTTGGCGAAACCGAAATCCGCTGCAGCGCGCATTGCTGCGTCTTCGCTCACGTCCGCGACAGTGTGCAATTCAAGCCGATAGGGCAGATCGAACACTTTCTGAGCAGTGGCAAACCCAAACACATGTGCTTTGCCCATAAAACCAGTGCCAATAAGGCCAATTCGCAGCGCGGCTTTCTCAGACATTGGCAAATTCCCCATTTACGACCAGATTTTTCTCGATCGTTCCGGCCAAGTAGTTTAGCGCATTCTCGATCGAGGCGATTGCCATCCGCTCGCTGCATTCGGCCGTTAGTCCAGCAATATGCGGGGACAATACAGCGTTCGAACAATCGAGGAGGGCAGAGCCGGCGGGCGGCTCATTATCGAAAACATCGATTCCGGCAGCGCCAATCAGACCCGAACGAAGAGCTTCGGCCAGTGCGGCTTCGTCCACCACGCCACCGCGCGCCGTATTCGCGAGTATGCAGCCCGGTTTCATGAGCGCAATCTCGTGGGCCCCGAGCACTGGCTTTTCGGCTTTGGGAACATGGATCGAGATGCAGTCGGCCCACGCCAACCCTTCGTCCAAGCTGGTGATGGCGTCAACTTCACTATTGGGCCAGCCTGCCTGCTGAAGATGGGGGTCATAGGCACGAACCTTCATCTCGAACCCTGTGGCCATGCGAGCCAGTTTCTGACCGGCGCGGCCAAAGCCGATGATGAGCAGGTTTTTCCCAGATATTTCCTGTTGTTCCAGCCGGTTCCGCCAAGCCCATTGACCGGGTTTGCGTACCGCCAGGTCTGCGCGCAAGACTCGTTTCGAGGCTGCAAGAAGCTGCATCATCGCATGTTCGGCCACCGAAGCCGAGTTCACGTTGCCCACAATGGTAAGGGCAATACCGCGATCATTCAGTGCGCTGAGATCAACGGAGTCATACCCAACCCCATGACGTGAGACCACCTTGAGCTTGCTTGCGCGCGCAATCGTCGCGGCTGAGAGCGGCTGCGTGCGGATCACAAGTGCATCGGCATTGTGGATGAACGGGGCGTAGGAAGGTTCGGATATCTCTTCGACATAATCCACCGTAACACCGTGTGCGGGCAGATCTTTCAGCAGGGCCTCACCGGAAGGATGCAGCTTACCGGCAACGAGCAGATGCGGCATCAGTAAGTTCCTTTCACAGTTTGTACGGCAGCCGCCCCTGTAAGGTTGCGCCATCTCGTGACCGAGGCAGATGCGGCACCGGCGAGCAAACGGGTATCACCACCGACAGTGGTCAGGTCAAACCCCCAGGAGATGGCCTTCGCGGCATATTCCGGCGTGCCGCAATGCAGGCAGGCGCGGATGTCGTTAGCGTGGCACACGCCCTTGATGCGCTGGAGTAGCGCAATCATCTCAGGTTCTTCGCGGTCAAAGCCGGGTGGCAGACGACCCTCCTGTGTGCCGAGTGTCAAATCAGCGGGCCCGACATAGATGCCGTCAAGGCCGGGGGTGGCTGCGATCTCTTCAAGGTTATCCATACCCTGCTGGGTTTCGATCATTGCTAGCGCCAGAACCTGCTCATTCGCCGAAACCCCGTAGCCGCCATAAGCAAAGGTTGCGCGGGTCGGACCAAAGCTTCGCTGGCCTTGCGGAGGGTAGCGCATGTAACTTACGAATTCGGAGGCTTGCTCTGCCGAATTTATCATGGGGCAGATGATGCCTTGCGCGCCCGCATCCAGCGCCTTCATGATCGCGCCCGGCTCGCGCCAAGGCACGCGCACCATGGGTGTCACGCCTGATGCGCGCATTGCTTGCAGCATGGGCAGAATGGCATGATAGTCGAGCGCCCCATGCTGTGCATCTATGGTGACGCAGTCATATCCTTGCGCCGCCATGATCTCGGCAGTGAAAGCGTTGCCGATAGAAAGCCAGCCATTGATTACGGGGTGACCTTCAGCCCATTGCTGTTTCAACTTGTTGGTAAACATTGCTGTACCCTCCCGCTTAGAAAACGAACTGCGCAAGCTTGGTATCAAGATAATCCTCGATACCCTCGATGCCCCCTTCACGACCCATCCCGGAATGCTTGGTGCCGCCAAAGGGCGCCTCGGCCGCTGCCAGCGCAAAGCTGTTGATCCCGACCATGCCGGCTTTCAGCCCTGCCGCCATTCGGCGCGCGCGGTCAGGCGAGCGGGTGAAGCTATATGCGGCCAGCCCCATGTCCGACGCGTTTGCACGAGCCAGAGCTTCGTCTTCCGACGAGAATCTGGTGATCGCCGCAATCGGCCCGAAATTCTCCTCGGCAAAGACCTTCATGTCGTCGGTGACATCCGTCAGCACGGTCGGCTCGAAGAAATATCCACTGTTGAGGTGGGCCGGGCGTTTGCCTCCGAATGCGATCTGCGCCCCAGCACGAACGGCACCGATAACGATACCCTCGATTTCGGTCAGGCGGGATGCATTGATCAGCGGTCCCATCTCGGTTTCCGGGTGCAGCCCGTCACCCAGCTTGATCTTCGATGCGCGCGCAATGAACCCTTCTACGAATGCATCGTGCAGGGTTTCATGGACGAAAATCCGGTCCGGTGACACGCAGACCTGCCCACAATTCGCGAATTTCGTCGGTACAGTCAGATCCAGTGCTGCGTCGAGATCGGCATCGTCATGGATGATCAACGGAGCATTCCCGCCAAGCTCCATAGACACCTTCTTCACTGTTTCAGCGGCATCGCGGATCATCTGTTGACCGACACGGGTTGAGCCGGTCAGGCTGACCTTGCGAACCCGGGTATCCGCCATGATCCGCGCGTAAGTGTCGGCGGTGCTTCCTACCACCAGATTCACCGCGCCATCAGGCAGGCCAGCAGCGCGCAGGCAGTCGACCATCACCATCGCCACCCCGGGCGTTTGTGACGAGGGCCGCAAGACCACCGAACAGCCCGCAGCGAGCGCCGGAGCCAGCTTGCGTGCGGGCAGCGCGGCAGGGAAGTTCCATGCCGTGAAAGCACCAACGATGCCAACCGGCTCGCGCGTGACCTCGAAACGACCATTGGGCACCCGACTCTCGACAATGCGGCCATAGATGCGCCGCGCCTCTTCTCCAAACCAGCGGAATTGATCGCACGCGAGACTCCATTCCCGACCAGCCTGCGCGATTGGTTTGCCGGTTTCGGCGGCGATCATCCGCGCCGCCTCGTCGGTTCGGCGGATCATCTCGTCAGCGGCCCTGTGAAGCGCATCGGCGCGGGCGAACCCCCCCATCTGCAGGAGTTTCGGCAAGGCATTGGCGGCCGCATCCAATGCCGCTTGCGTGTCATCGATTGTGGCGAGAGGGACATGCCCTAGAGGCTTTTCGTTGACTGGCGAAGTAACCTCACCGCTTTTGCTGCCGAAAGTCCAACTTCCGTCGATGAACAATCCATATTGCGAATACATTACCCGATCTCCCTGATTGCGACTGGTCGGCCCTCCGCTGCCGAACGGATCGCGGCTTCGGCCAGAATCAGTGCCTGACGGCCGTCCTCAAATCCGACCGGAACCGGGTTGCCATGCGTAATTGCGTCAACGAAAGCGCTGATCTCGGCGGCAAAAGCATCCGCGTAGCGGTCGATGAAGAAGTTTTTCAGCGGCGCAGCGCTATCGGTGAAATCCACGGTAAAATGCCGGGTGTGATCTCGTGTCCGGTTTTCTGAGATCACCATGCCAGCGCTGCCGAATGCCTCGACCCGCTGGTCATAGCCATAAACCGCTCGGCGTGAATTTATGATAATCGCTTGCTTGCCGGTCGAGGTTTTCAAAACTGCCGTCACAGTATCGAAGTCGTCACAACGCGCCATGAGCGCGGGGTCGATCAAGCGAGAGCCTGTAGCGGTGACTTCGGCCACATCCTCGCCCAGAATGAATCGGGCCATGTCGAAATCATGGATGGTCATATCCCGGAAAATGCCTCCCGATGCCTCGATGTAGGCGTCAGGGGCCATGCCGGGATCGCGCGACGTGATAATGACCTGGTGCAGATCCCCGATCCGTCCGCCTTCGATCGCTTTTCGAACACCGGCATGGCCGCTGTCGAAACGGCGCACAAAGCCCAGCATGATTGGCAATCTCGTTCCGGCGATTCGTGTGGCGCACTCGTTCACCCGGTCTAGTGACAGATCTATGGGCTTTTCACATAGGACAGCCTTGCCCGCTTCGACCGCTTGTTCGATCAGGTCGGCGTGGGTGGCCGTGGAGCTTGCGATCAGCACCGCGTCAACATCAGATGCGGCCAGTGCGCCCTCGACTGATTCGAATTGTGGAACAGCCAGTTTTGCAGCGACCTCGGAGGCTGCTGAGGTATTGATATCATAAACACCAGCCAGACGGGCGCGCGGATGCGCTGCGATATTTTCAGCGTGCATACGACCAATGCGGCCGGTGCCAAGCACGGCGATTCCAATCATGATCTTCCTCCCGAACATATTTCTGCAATAATCATTGCAGATACGTTGCATTGTCAATCATTATTCCGTAGAGTTTTGAAAACCCATTCGCAGGAGGAGGCGATATGCCACGTAAAACCGTGCGCCTGACCATGGCCCAGGCCCTTGTTCGTTATCTTTGCAACCAATTCACCGAGATCGACGGTGAACGTGTTCCGCTGTTCGCAGGCGTGTTCGGGATATTTGGTCATGGCAACGTGACCTGCCTGTCCGAGGCGCTGGAGCAGGTGCAGGATCAGTTGCCCACTTGGCGCGGCCAGAACGAACAGAGCATGGCGCTGGCCGCCATCGGCTTCGCCAAGGCAAAACGTCGCCGCCAACTTATGGTTGCCGCCACCTCTATCGGGCCGGGTGCGCTGAATATGGTGACAGCGGCCGGGGTGGCCATGGCGAACCGCCTTCCTGTCTTGCTCTTGGCGGGCGATACATTCGCAAACCGTTTGCCCGATCCGGTTCTGCAACAGGTCGAACATTTCGGGGATCCCACCATCACGGCAAACGATGCGTTCAAATCGGTTGTGCGCTATTGGGATCGGATCGTGGTGCCAGAGCAGTTGATCCAATCACTGCCGCAAGCCATCGCGACCATGCTCGACCCGGCCGATTGCGGCCCCGCCTTCATTGGGTTGGCGCAAGACACGCAGGAACTAGCCTATGACTACCCCGAGGTTTTCTTCGCGCCGCAGCTGTGGAAAATACCACGTCCTCGCCCGGATCGCGAGGCTGTGATCGCTGCGGCCGACCTTCTGAAATCAGCAAAGAAGCCACTGATCATTTCAGGCGGCGGGGTGCGCTACTCGCTGGCCGAAGATGTGCTTGCGGATTTCGCGGCCAAGCGCGGCATCCCGGTGGTCGAAACCATCGCGGGCAAAGGCGCGCTGACCCACAATCATCCCGTCCATGCCGGACCAATCGGCATTGTTGGTTCGACTTCAGCCAATGCACTGGCAAAAGAAGCCGATGTCATCCTTGCCATTGGTACGCGGCTGCAAGATTTTACAACCGGGTCCTGGACGGCGTTTGCCGAGGACTCACGATTCATCTCGATCAACGCGGCGCGGTTCGATGCTATCAAGCATCAGTCGCTGGCTGTCGTTGGCGATGCACAGGAAACTATTGGGGAACTGGACTTGGCGCTTGGCGAATATTGCGCAGACGCAGATCTGATGAAGCGGGCCAAAGCACTATTCGCCGAATGGAACAGTCTGCTCGACGAACATCAGTCGCCAACCAATGAGCTTGTCCCGTCCTATGCTCAGGTCGTGGGGGTCTTGAACAGGGCAGCCGGGCCCGACGACACTCTGGTCGCCGCTGCAGGGGGCACGCCAGGCGAGGTCACGAAAGGCTGGCGGGTTAAGAGCCCCAATACCTTCGACTGCGAATTTGGTTTCTCCTGCATGGGGTATGAGATCGCGGCAGGCTGGGGCTGCGCCATGGCACAGGAAGGGCCCGGCGGCACCGGCGGCACGCCCATCGTCATGCTCGGCGACGGCACATACATGATGATGAACTCAGATATCTACTCGGCAGCTCTAACTGGCCACAGGATGGTCGTCGTGGTCTGCGACAACGGTGGCTATGCCGTGATCAACCGCCTTCAGCAGGCCAAGGGCGTTCCGGGCTTCAACAACCTTCTGGCGGATTGCCGGATCAGGAACCGCGATAATCCGCTGCATGTCGATTTCGTGAAACATGCCGAAGCGATGGGCGCCCGCGCGCGCAAGGCTGAAAGCCTGACTGATCTGGATGGTGCCGTGAAGGAAGCTCTTGCCCATGATGGGGTAACAGTCATCTCTATAGTGTCGGACGCATGGAAGTGGGTTCCCGGAGACGCGGATTGGGATGTTGGGGTGCCCGAAATCTCGAACTTCGAGACCGTGCGTGCCGCCCGCGCAGCACAGGAAAAAATCCGCGCCGCACAGCGCCGGGGGGTGTGATGATGAAGGCGAAACTGGGCATTGCGCCAATCGCTTGGTGGAATGACGATCTGGCAGAATTGTCTGATGATGTCAGCCTTGAGGAATGCTTGCGACAGGCGTCCGAGGCCGGCTTTACCGGAATGGAGACAGGCCGCCGCTTCCCGATGGACATGTCAGAACTCGGCCCGGTCTTGGAACGCCATGGAATATCGGTTTGTGGCGGCTGGTTCTCTGGACTGCTGCTATATGGCGATATCGAAGAGGAAAAGGACCGTATTGCCCAGCAGATGGAATTCTTCATGGCCGCGCAAGCACCGTGCATTGTCTATGGAGAAACTGCCCGGTCAATTCAGGGTGATCGTTCGGCGCCGCTCGCCAGCAAGCTGAAGCTGACCGAAGCCGAGATGGCAGCCTATGGCCGGAAGATCAGCGATTTCGCCGACTGGTGTGCGAAGAATGGGATGCCGATTTCCTACCATCACCACATGGGTGCAGTAGTCGAGACCGAGACAGAGCTTGATTTACTCATGCGCCACTCGACAGTGCCGCTTCTGTTCGATGCAGGGCACATGGCTTTTGCCGGTGGCGACGTGCTTAGGGTGATTGAGAATCACCATGGGCGGGTATCTCATGTCCATACAAAAGACATCCGAACTGAGGTGGTGGCGGGCCTCGACCGGACGCGTGAAAGTTTCCTTGATGCAGTTATCAAAGGCGCGTTCACTGTGCCCGGGGATGGTAGCCTTGATTTTGTGGCTATTGTCGAAGCGCTGGCCGCGAAGGGTTACGAAGGTTGGTTCGTGGTCGAAGCCGAACAGGATCCGGTCGCCAACCCGCCCCTGGAAATGGCAAAAAAGGGATACAACGAACTGCTGCGTGTCATAGCGGCGGCAGGTTATGAGGTGGTATAATGAACCGCATTGATGGAAAGATTGCCGTCATCACTGGTGGTACGCAGGGACTTGGTGCCGCTGTCGCACAAATATTTGCTGCGGCAGGTGCAGAGGGGATCGCACTTGTCGGGCGTGGGGTCGAAAAGGGCCGCAAGCTCGCCAACGAGATCACCGAGGCAACCGGCGTTCGCGTTGAGATGGTCGCGGCGGATCTGGGCAAGATCGACGATGTTCAAGCCATCATCCCGACGGTCGATCGGCTATTCGGTCGTGTAGACATTCTGGTGAATGCTGCTGGCCTGACTGATCGCGGAAACATCCTGAACACAACACCTGATCTGTTCGACAACATGTTTGCAGTGAACACCCGCGCGCCGTTCTTCCTTATTCAGGATGTAGCCAAGGTAATGATACGCGAGGGGATCGAAGGCCGGGTCGTCAACATCGGCTCGATGTCTGGGCGGGTAGGTCAACCTTTCCTAGCCCCCTATGCATGCTCCAAGGGCGCGCTGGCAACGCTGACGCGTCATGCAGGTTTCGCGCTGATGCGGCATCGTATTCATGTCAACCAGCTCGACATCGGGTGGATGAACTCGGATCATGAGCGCAAGTTGATCCTGGCGGAAACCGGCGATCCCGATTTCATAGACCGCGAGGCTGCGAAAAAACCCTTCGGCCGCATCCTGGATCCGAAAGAGGTCGCTCGCGCCGTGTTGTGGATGGCTTCAGACGATGGCGGCATGATGACGGGCGCAGTGATCCCCTTTGATCAGTCCGTCCACGGCGGCTATGACGACGCGCCGACGCCAGCAGCTATACTGGAGGCTTGAGGATGCAGACAATTCAGGGACCTGCTGTCTTTCTGGCGCAGTTCGCGGCTGATGCCGCGCCCTATGACTCGCTGCCCAGCTTGGCAAAATGGGCGGCGGACAAAGGGTTCAAGGGCGTTCAGATCCCAACCTGGGACACGCGCTTGATCGATCTTAAGCGGGCCGCTGAAAGCGACACCTACTGTGACGAGATCAAGGGGACTTTAGCAGACAATGGCCTTCAGATCACCGAGTTTGCCTCACATATCACCGGACAGCTTGTCGCCGTCCATCCTGCCCATGATACCATAATGGACGGCTTCGCGCCGCAGAATGTTCGCGGCAACTCGACCGCGCGCCGCGCCTGGGCCGAGGAGCAGTTGCGTTTTGCTGCTCGTGCCTCGAAACGCATGGGCGTCCAGCGACATGTAACCTTCTCAGGTGCGCTGTTGTGGCCCTATCTCTATCCTTATCCTCAATGGCCCGAAGGGCTGGTCGAGGAAGGTTTCACTGAGCTGGCGAAGCGCTGGACACCAATTCTGGACGATTTCGACGCGCATGGTGTGGATGTCTGTTATGAAATTCATCCCTGCGAGGACCTGCATGACGGCCACAGCTGGGAATACTTCTTGGACAAGGTCAGGAGCCATCCTCGCGCCAACCTGATGTATGATCCCAGCCATTTTGTGCTGCAAGCGCTGGATTACCTTGCCTTCATCGACCACTATCATGACCGCATCAAGTCCTTCCATGTGAAGGATGCCGAGTTCCGACCGGATGGCAAGTCCGGCGTCTATGGAGGGTATCAGCCCTGGAGCAAGCGGGCAGGCCGCTTTCGCAGCCCGGGCGACGGGCAGGTCGATTTCGGAGCAATATTCACAAAGTTAACGACCTATGGTTTTGACGGCTGGGCAGTTCTGGAATGGGAATGCTTCGTCAAGAACCCCGAGGACGGGGCCCGAGAAGGGGCGCAGTTCATTTCTGATCACATCATCAGGGTATCGGATCGTGCATTCGATGATTTCGTAAAATCCGGCGCGAACCGCAGCGCCAATCGAGCCATGCTCGGACTGGAGGAAACATGAACAAACCTTTGCGTCTTGGGATGATCGGTGGCGGAAAGGGGGCCTATATCGGCAACATCCATCGGCTCGCTGCGCGGCTGGATGGGCAATGGCACTTGGTGGCAGGCGCCTTCGATGTCGATCCTGAGCGTGGCCGTGATTTTGCTCTTTCGCAAGGCCTCGATCCCGCGCGCAGCTATGGTACATATCAAGAGCTGATCACGGGCGAAGCCGTGCGCGCGGACCGCGTGGATGCCGTGGCGATCTGCACCCCAAACTTCACGCATTACCCTATCGCCAAGGCTCTGATCGAGGCGGGCTTCGACGTGATCTGCGAAAAGCCCCTCACTGCAACCTTGGCAGACGCAGTAGCATTGGATGCGCTGGCCGCGCACAGTGGTCGCTTCGTCGGCGTGACCTATACCTATTGCGGTTATCCAATGGTGCATGAGGCCCGTGTTCGTGTTGCCCGTGGTGAGCTTGGGGCAATCCGAACGGTACAAGTAGAGTATCCTCTGGAATGGATGGCGACCGCCATCGAACAGCAGGGAAACGCACAGGCTGCGTGGCGCACGGATCCAAAAATGAATGGCCGAGGCGGTTCGATAGGCGACATCGGCACCCATGCCTATCATTTGGCAGGTTTTGTTACTGGACTCAAACTGGAAAGCCTGACTGCTGATCTGGCGACTTTCGTGGATGGTCGGGCACTTGACGACAATGCGCATGTCATGATGCGCTATCAGGGCGGTGCGCGCGGGCTTTTGTGGTCCTCACAGGTCGCAATCGGGAATTCCAATGGCGTCAGGCTGCGGGTCTTCGGTGAAAAAGGGTCGCTGCAATGGTTCCAGGAACAACCAAATGATCTGGTTTTCACGCCGCTCAATGGTCGGGTGCAACTAATCAAGCGCGGGGCGGACGACCTGTCAGAGGACGCCAAAGTGCGCATTCGAACACCACCTGGTCACCCCGAAGGTTATCTGGAAGCTTTCGCGAATCTTTATGCAGGTTTCGCCGAAGCGATCCGCGCCCGGCAGCAGGGCCGCGCACCTGGCTTGCTGGGGCAGAGTGTGCCACTGAGCCACGATGGGCTGAAAGGTGTTGCCTTTGTCGAAGCGGTTGTCGATAGCCACGAAGCCAATGATCAGCCTTGGGTCACACCGGTTGCAGTATGAAACTATTGGCGGTAGCTGTATTATGTCCTGCACACAGGGCGGCGACTTAAGAAGCTGTGGCCTGACCCGAAAGATCCCACATCATGTTTGACTTTAGCCATGCCATCTACCGCCCGCTTTGGGTCCGTTTCCTGTTGGTAGTTGTAGCCTTGGGTTGGGGTGTTTTCGAGTTTGCGTCCGGGGCACCGTTTTTCGGGGTGATCTTTGTCGGTGTCGGGTTTTTTGTGGCGTGGCGCTTTTTTGTGGCATTTGATCAATCAAGCGCCGGAGAAAAGGACGAATAGCCTACGTGTCGAATCTCCTTGGCAGGGAGAACTCAGGGCTTGGGATATTAGAGCGGGCGAAAAAACAGGAACACCTACGAAAGCATGAGCCTCTGGATAACCCGATCTATTTCCGACAGCTTCGTTTTCTAAACTCCAGAATTCATTGGCCTTAGCAGAGTTATGGGTAGGCGGAATTTCAAACCTGGCGTGCGAAACGGCGCAGGGCTTACATGGCCGCTTTTTTAACCTCTTAAAACTGACCGACAGAAATGGGCCGAGCATATAGAGAAACGCGACCATAGCGCGCAACTTTGCAAGGCGCACTCCCTGCCAACTGCTGCCTGTCACGGCAGGCATGGGGCGACCGGCAGCTTTTGTCATTTGCCGCGGATGCATTGCTGCAAGGTCATAGTCGGCTTTCCGCCGAGGCTGTGTAAAAACCCAGATTTATGCTATGCTTACCCATGGTGTGGAGGGTTCGGATGGCAGGTTTCATTGAGGGCATCAGCCGGGATCAGGCGACGCTTTTCCCTGAGCGCTTGGATGACTGGATCGGGGAAGATCATCTTGTTCGCGTGGTCGATCCGTTCGTTGACCAGCTTGATCTGGGCGCGCTTGGGTTTCAACGCCATGCCGCTGCGCGCACGGGGCGGCCTGGGTATCATCCGGCAGTGTTGCTGAAACTGTTCATCTACGGCTATCTGAACCGGATCCCGTCGAGCCGCCGGCTGGAATGCGAGGCAGGGCGCAATGTCGAGCTGATGTGGCTGACCGGTCGGCTGGTGCCCGACCACAAAACCATCGCGGAGTTCCGGCGCCAGAACGGTCCTGCCATCCGCAGGACCTGCGCACGATTTGTTGAATTGTGTCGGCGGATCGGCGTTCTGAAAGGTGAGGTCGTGGCCGTCGACGGGAGCAAGTTCAAGGCGGTCAACAATCGCGACCGGAACTTCACTAAGGGTAAGATCGCCAGCCGCATGGCGCATCTGGAAGCCGAGGTTGGCCGCTATATCGAGGAGGCGGACCGGATTGACCGGCAGGAAACTGGTGCCGCGCGCGCAGAGCGGGCCGCGCATCTGACCGGACGATATCACCGCATCCGCAAAGAGATCGAGCGCCTGCTGGCGATGGAAGAGACACTGGCCGATGCTCCTGACGGGCAGATTTCACTGACTGACCCCGATGCCCGCGCCATGGCGACACGCGCGCAGCACAGCGGGCATGTCGGCTACAATGTCCAGAGCGTGGTTGATGCCGAAACCCATCTGATTGTCGCGCATGAGGTCACAAACCAGGGGCATGACCGGGACTTGCTGACAAAGATGGCCACACAGGCAAAGGCCGCGTTACAGCGCGAGGAGCTGCACATCATCGCGGACAAAGGATATTTCAGCGGCGGTGAAATCCTTGCCTGTCACAAGGCCGGCATCACCGCGACTGTGCCGCGATCGGACACATCCGGCGCCCGCTCAAAGGGACGTTTTGTGAAGGCCGATTTCGCGTATGAGCATGAGAATGATGTCTATCGCTGTCCAGCTGGGCAGGCGCTGACGCATCGCACCACAACCCAACAGCAGGGGCTGCAGATGCGGCGCTACTGGACAAACGCCTGCAAGACTTGCGAGATCAAGAAACGTTGCACCACAGGATATGAGCGGCGGGTCTCAAGATGGGAACATGAACATCTGGTCGAAGCCTCGAATGCCCGCCGCCGCAGCCCGGCCGCCCCGATGAGCGTGCGTCGTTCAACGGTCGAGCATCCGTTCGGCACAATCAAGTCCTGGACCGGGCCCTGCCATTTCCTGACCCGGCGGCTGGGTGGCGTGGGTACAGAAATGGCGCTGAATGTGCTGGCCTATAACATCAAGCGCATGGTCGCCTTGGTCGGGATCAAGGGGCTGATGGCCGCAATCCCGGGGTGAAAGGGGGGATGGCTGTCGATAATTACCGATATCGTCCCCCAATCTGCTCTCTTCGCACCAAAATGCGCCTAGAAAAGGGTTTGCGGCCAATTCGGCCCCAAATCGCGTCCCAACGCTATTTCCGCACTCAAACTCGCAGATGTGGTCGGGTTTTTACACAGCCTCGGCCGGGCACGGACAGGCATCGTACCCATATCTATGCTGGATTTCGATCTGTTCATGAGGCTCAAACAGAATTCGAGTAGCGAGATTTGGGCATTTCGAAGCCCGTGGAAAATTCCTCTTGACACAGGGATTGCCCTCTCGAACTTGGACGCCCTCCAGAATCTCGGATAGACCTATAAAGTATTGTTTTAACTACCTTAAAATAGAAAACTCTGCGAAATCAAGACGTCCAAGTCAGACAGTGGTTGATCCTGATATCACGGATAAACCTGTGTCAGGCAGAGACCGGACACATCTCAAATATTTGCTTTTCCACAAAATAATGCGGCCCTCTCGCAGATTTTTGCTGACCTCAACCCGCCGAATCACTACCCTAGGGACATCACAAGACGCAACCGCGCTTGTCGACCCTCCCGCACATTCTTTGTCATTACAGACGCTCGGCGGCGCAGGCGCAAGGTTGTGCTATCATCTGGAGTGACAAAAATGACACGGAAACAACTGAACTTTCTTACCGAGCTCGATGGCTCAGAAGAGACCGAAGACTCTGACAGGATCAACGACGACGCACCCACCACGCCTTCAGAACCCGAGGACTGTACTGCGACGACTGGCAACAGCACCGCGGGCAACCCTCGCTTTGAAGGGTTCCTCGCCGCACTCGAAGCATCCGTGTCACCGCCGTACAATGTAAATTCTGAACAGCATCGGATCGAAGTTTATCGTGCCAAGACCTGGCGCCCGATCTGTGGGCTGGTCCGCGTGACCGGCAACAGCTATGTCGGCTCAGACGCTCGTGTGCATCTGGAATTCGTGAATGATGCGCGTGAGATCTGCACATTCGATGCACCACGCCACAGCCTCATGCAGCCATCAGGTGAGATGATTTCGGGCCTGCTCGACCGCGGGTTCCATATCTTCGGGACGCCCGCAGATGTCCTGAGTCTGATCAGGAGCTTCCCCGCACCGCGTATTGATCGCCTCCGCGAAGGCCCCGGCTGGGGCACCGAGATCCGGACACAATTCGGGCTTGGGCAGGACGGAACGCGGATCGTCACCGACACATCCATCGCTGATATCGATCATGAGCGATTGCAAAACTGGCAGCGAGACTTTGCAAGCTTTCTGTCGGGCAACCCGCATGCGCTTTTCATCGTCTGTTCGGGCTTTGTCGGACCCGTGCTGAAGTTGATTGATCATGGGCCTGTCGGCTTTCACATTGTCGGACCAAGTTCCGATTCAAAATCGATCTTGGCGCAATGCGCAGGCGATCTGTTCGGGGCACCACTAACTGATTGGGCCGGCACCGAAGCCGGGCTCCGTGCATTCTCGCGGCAGTGGAATGATCAAATCGTCATTCTCGATGAGATGCAGCGGCTGACCGCCCACGATTTGGGAAGCAAGATATACGCACTTCTGAACGGACGCGATCGCGCATTGAAGTCGGACGGGACCTCTCGTGACGGGTCCGGCTGGTCGATCTGCTATTTGAGCACAGGCGAGGACAGTGTGGAGAACATCTTGTCGGTCGGGAAACAGTTGCGGGCGGGTCATATGGTGCGCCTGATCGACTTGCCCGAAGCCCCCCGGCAAGGGCTCTGGAGCAAACAGAACGGGGCCAGTGTTGACAGTCACAGCTTCATTCGCGCACGGGCCTATGCGTCGCGCATCAACGGTACGGCGGCAGGCTTTGCCTTTCTTGCCAGATTGATTGCCGGGCTCCACACGTACAAGGGCGTAGTCAGGCCGTGGCTGGACGAGGAACGGAGCATGCTTGTAGAGAGCCTTGCCGCCCACAGGAGCGAGAACCAAATTCAGCGGGTCCTCACAAATTTTTCTATCGTCGCACTGGCGGGACGAGTAGCTGTCTCTCTCGGTATCCTGCCACAATCACTTGACGATATCCGCAGCTCTGTGATCGCAATGGCAAGAGGATGGCTGCTGAACCGGACGGATGCGCCCGAAGGCGGCAGGGCAGAGGCCGCGCGTGTCGTGCGTCAGTTCATCGATTGGACCGCGGCACGCGGACAGGCCGGGTGCCTTTGTCTGCAAGAAGCCCGCGCAAATCCGCGCCGGATCGCGCGGCTGGGATGGCAAGACCAAGAGTATTTGTATCTGCTGCCCTCTGCGATCGAAGCGGCCATTTCCGACCAGACATCGCGTAGCCGTGCGGTGCGGTTTCTCAATGACGCCGGTCTGGTCATCAAGGGCGGCGAGGCGCAATCGCTACAATACAAGTTGTCGATCAACGGGGCGCGGCCCCATGTCTACCGGATCTGCAAAGACAAGCTCAGCAAGCTTTGAGTAGCGGCCATCACCAAACCTGCTCAAACACCAAGAATGCCCCAATTTCGAAGATTACCGACTCACAGATCAGGACAACCGTCGTCAATCCATTTCTGTATCAGACGGCGCACTAGTTCAGGTCGACTTGGCAAATCGCTCGCGTTTCGACGCCCCTCGTCGACAAACTTCATCATCTCTTCCGTCAAGCGAAGAGTGACAGGTTCATTACCTTTTCCAACATTTTTCTCATTTTTCATTCTTGCGCCCCTTGATGTCTTGGTGTCAGGACACCAGATATGTCGGGCGAAGGCAAAGGTTCCAGCTCTGCCAACGCCCTTGTCATTGCAACAAATAGGAAATCACAATGACCGTCACGACCGATATCACCTCCAACACTGAGATTGAAGACCGCACCTCAAATGCTCCCGGCCCGATCTCGACCACGTTCATGAAGTTGCTTACCAGTTTCGATATCTTTTTGCGGAAACTGCTTGATCATGAAGCGACCAGTCCTGTTGAAACCATGCCTGACACTCAAGCCGTCTTGGCTACACAAGAGCGGCTTATCGAAACATCTTTCGATGTCTTGCTATCATATCCCGAAACCGGGGCAGATCGGCAGCTTCTGCGGCTTGCGCATTTGTTGATCAAGTTGTTCGAAATGAAAGACCACCGGACACAACAGATTTTGTTTGCTCAGACGGTGAAGCATCGCGACATCTTTACCATGACAGGCTTCTCCAATCAGAGCGGGCATTCGGATGAAATGCTGGTTGCATTCTTTGACAAATTTGATGCTTTGTCCGCCTCCCGTGCGTTCGGCGGCGCAGGCCTTGAGTATCCTCAGAGCACAAGCTTCCCCGAACTGATCCCGGCCTGAGCACCGCTCCCGGTCAGACCGCGCACGGGACAGCCATTTGTCCCGGCCACCCTTACCCCCCTATCCGGAGGCCATCATGCCTTATCAGCCCAGCTTGCCTGGCCTGTTTGCGCCCGCTATCCCGCCCCGTGCGTCGTATCTTTCGGCAAGTCTTCTGCACTATCCCGATGTCAGTTCTGATGTGCTTTGCGAACACGCCAAAACCCTCGGGCATGCAGCTGAGCTGCTCACCGACAGTGTCTTCGCCCGCCTTGGAATTCCCTGCGCAAGCTTCGCCGAACATTCCCGCTTCGACCGCTTAATCTGGATCGGCTCCACCTGCCTGCGTGTCCAAGTCAAAGGACGTCACCGGATGACAAACGGCCAGTATCATTTCGACATCAAACGCGGGTATCAGCGCGGCCCGAATGGCACATGCGGCTATGAACGTGGGGATTTTGACATTCTTGCGCTTGTGGGGCTTCCGGAGAATGTCGTGAAATTCACGTCTGAATGGTCAAAGACGCATGTGATCCGGGGGCATGAGATAGGCCGATTGCGGGCCTGTCCGGGGGCTTCGCTCCGGTCTGCGCTTCATGATCTGGGCCTGTCAGGAACGGCCCTCGCACCCTCCGCGGCCTGATCCAGCCACCTTCCTTACAAACCAAATGTCACCTGACCCCATTTCCGGGGTCCGGACCCTCCCCTTATTTCTTTTGAAAGGCCACCCAATGCCCAAACGCACCCATTTTCCCGGCTTTGAGCTTGCACAGCGCATCATGAGCAGCGCAACACGGGACTTCGACGAGCTGTTCAATGATGCGCTCGACGGCTGTGACATCGACGATCCGGAAACGGGAACACGCCGGAAGCGCCCCAGTCCGGATCTGTGCCTCGATGCGCTGATGATCCTGCGCCTCATGTCCTGCCATGACGCGGCAGGGGCGCCCGCAATGCTGCCGCAGCCGGGCGCCGTGACTCTGCTCTCAACTGGAAATCACGACGATATGACGCGTCTGCACTCTTTGATCGAGCGGCTGAATGCGGACATTCTGCAATCAGGCAAGACCAACCCGCAGCACCTCGTCGACCTGGACATCATCGTACAGCCCCGTGCCGGGGCATCTGAACTTGAGCTGCGCCGCTTCAACGAGAGCGTCCGCGACAGCGTTTTTCGCGGCAAACCCGTGATGCTCATCGTCGCGAATCCGGCGGCCCTGACCCCGACAATCCTGCAGACAGTCACGTCACAGCTGCATATTGCGCCCGCCAGCCCGCAGATGTTTGACGCCATTCTGAAGCTTCTCTTCCCGAAGCACAAAGCGCGGGCAACCAAGATCGATCTGGGCGGCATCACGGCGCTCCAGCTTGCACGTGTCTTTGCCGCAGACACGGCGGCAAAAGCCCGTGCGGCCTTGCAGGAGTTGAAGCCCGCAGCGCCAAAGGACGCCACAGCCCCCGCCCTGACCCTGGACAAGGTTCACGGCCAGCCCGATGTGGTCGAGGCGTTTTCACAAGTGATCAGTGATCTTGAAGCTTGGAGGGCTGGAAATCTGGCATGGTCTGACGTGACGTCGAGCTTTCTGCTCTATGGCCCGCCGGGGACGGGCAAGACGCTTCTTGCGCAAGCCCTCTCCGGTTCCGCCGGGCTGCCCCTTGTCCAGACGAGTTATAGCGATTGCCAGCGGGCGGGCCATCAAGGCGATATGCTTCGCGAACTCAATTCCGCTTTCGAGAAAGCGATCAATGCTGCGCCGTCGGTGCTGTTCATCGACGAGATCGACAGTTTCTATTCTCGCAGCGGCAGCGGGGGCACAAGCTTGTCTGGCTATATCGTGGGTGTTGTAAACGGGCTGTTGACCCAGATCGACAAAGCCAATGCGACGCCTGGGGTCATTCTGGTGACAGCGAGCAATTTCGCTGATCGGGTTGATCCTGCCATCCTGCGCCCCGGCCGGCTTGATCAGCATTTGTGCGTCGGGCCGCTTGATCGAAAGGGCGTCATGTCGCTGGTCCGGTCCGAGATTCCGGACATCCTGACACCGGATGAGCTGGACATGATCGCGGATCAGCTTGTGCAGCAAACGGGCGCAACCATTGCGATGCTGATCCGCAGCGCACGGACCCGCGCCCGCCGTGCCCGTCAGCCCCTGAACTCCAGCCATGTGTTCGAAGCCGCCGCCGATGTCGCACCGGTGCCCGATCCCGATGTGCTGCACCGAGTGGCAATTCATGAGGCGGGACATATTGTCATGGGGCAGATTGCGGGCCTTAGCCTGCCGCGTCAGGTGGCTCTTGCCGGTTCCGGAGGGGCGATTATCCGGCCCATGCCCGAGCTGATCACCCCCAATGTGGCCCGCTGCTTGATCCAGATGCATCTGGGCGGCCGGGCCGCCGAACTCTTGTGTTTTGACGAGGTGTCAAACGGCAGCGGCGGGAGCGATCCGGCCTGTGACCTGGCGCTTGCGACCAGTCTTGCGACACGGATGCACCTGAATTTCGGGTTTGAAGACACCCTCTTCTGGGACAAGCCAGACCAGCGCATCGCCTTGTCCGGGGTATTGCGCAACCGGATCAATGAGAGTTTGCGCAAGGCGGAAGCCACGGCAAAATCTGCACTGGCCCAGCATCGCCCGGCACTTTTGCGGCTGGCGGACGCCCTTTTGGAGAAGCGGGAGTTGCAGACCGAAGAAATTGCAGACCTGCTCTGGGATGTGGAACCGTCAACCTCGGGAGCCAGCGATCCGGACAGGGCCACCGCGACCGCATGATCCCGGATTACAGCGTCATGGCAAACCCTGTCCGGATTGCCATGACACTTCATCGGCCACACTTAATTGGCCACACGACGGGGGCGCAGCACGTCGGCCTGACAGGCCCCACTGCCCCCCATGCCCACCCACCAGCGGCAACGCAGTCACCCCCAAGGAAGATCCGGACAGTATCCCGGACACTCCAAGTTTCAAACCGGACAACCACCCCATCAGGGCCGAAGGCGATCTCATGCCCCTTTGCTTCAAGGACTCAACCCACCCAATCCCCCCAAAAAAACAAAATATGGAAATCGAACGTGCTCGAATATGCGCAAGAATTGCGCCCGCCTGCCCTTCATCAGACAAAATGGCAGGCGGCAAATCAGGATCGCCCTTATCTGTTCTGACCCGTCCTGATCCATGGGTGATGCGCCATCCGGACAACCAAAAGGGTATGCACCCATCGGGTAAACAGATCACAAACAGCCCGGCCCGAACGGGAAACCCCGCCATCAAAAAGGACATGCCTTTGTCAGCCTGTATGACCAGATTTCAAAAGGGCCGCAGGCAATCCGATACCCCGCTCTCCAGACGCACTCAACTCACCAATCACACCAAAAAAACAAAACCAAGAGATCGAACCGTCTCAACCTGGCGCCCATGGCGCCCCAGCTGCCCACCG
>NZ_JBQTCF010000046.1:0-21108 GCF_052379845.1 Roseinatronobacter sp. NSM
GTTTGGCCATGAGGTGCGACTGATGCAGCCAAGCTACGTGAAGGGCTATGTGAAACGGGGTAAAACCGATGCTGCCGATGCCGAGGCGATCTGCGAAGCCGTGTCGCGCCCGTCCATGCGATTTGTTCCCGTGAAGAGTGAGGACACGCAGGCATTACTGATGACCCATAAGGCGCGGGAATTTCTGGTGCGTCAGCAGACCCAGATTGTGAACGCCATGCGTGCGCATCTGGGTGAGTTCGGGATTGTCGTGCCAAAGGGCATCCACAATGTCGAGCGTCTGATTATTGCTTGTGAGCAGGCGAACCTGCCCGCACCGGCGCATAAGGCCCTGAGCCTGCTCGCTGATCAACTGGTCGATACACAGAAGAAGATCGAGGCCCTGACAGCAGACATTCGCGCAGACGCCAAGGCCAATGACGCCGCGCAGCGTCTGCAGACGATCCCAGGCATCGGGCCAATCACCGCAAGTGCCCTCGTCTCCGCACTGCCCCACATCGCCGAGTTCAAGTCGGGCAGAGACCTGTCCGCATGGTTGGGACTGACGCCAAGGCCGCATTCGACGGGCGGCAAGGAACGGTTGGGGCGCATTTCCAAGATGGGCAACAGATACCTGCGCAGGCTCCTGTATCTGGGCGCCATTGCACAAATCAGCGCACGCCGACGGGGCGAGGCAGGGGAAGACTGGTTGTGGAAGATCATCATCCGCAAGAAGCCCAAACAGGCCGCGATCGCCCTGGCCAACCGCATGGCGCGCACGGCATATGCGCTGATGAAGAACAAGACCGAATTCCGGGCGGCGCAAGCCGCCTGACCAAGACAGGGGCACAACCCCTACCAAGAAGGCAAGTGCGTCGCGCCAGAGGCGCGCCCTGCATGAGTGGCACGCCTTCGGTGTGACGAGATGATGGCAAATGACGGACATATCGCCAAGGACACCCTGTTCGGACCGGAGCGCCTTGCAGCGCGTGCCATTGATTGGGACCAGATCGACCGCGGACTTTCATCAGGGCGCGCAGCCAATGTGCTGCAACTCAGACGCCGTATACATGGCCGCAACCGAAGCCACGCCAGCATCACCCGAAAAGCCCTTGCCCCGCGGGAGCCATCCATACATGTGCGCATGCGCGATGATGAGAGAACCAAGGCCTATGCTACGAGACGAACGGCGGAGGGAAAAAGCCGACGCGAAATCGTACGCTGCATTAAACGCTACATCGTATGCAAAATATACCGTGCCCTCTGCGCCCCACCGACCCTCGCTCCTGTCGCTTGACAAATATAGGAGCATCAATGCCTTGGCCGAATGTGTCATCCATTCCGGGGCTTACGCGGCCCCACTGGGGCCACGGCCCCCTCCATATGTTCAAGACTGAGATCATCAAGTTTCTCGGCCCATGGAAATCGGTCGGCTAAGTCAATTGGGAAACTCTCAAGTGGATCCACTGGTATAACAAGATACGCCTGCACAGCGCCATCGGATACATCACACCGAACGAAGCAGAGGGGGCGTGTCTCATGCAAACCTGAACACACTCGATATGGTCGCCTGAAAAATGAATAAATCACCCTCCGGTAAACCCCGGGCGGTTCATTCGCAAGAATTTCCTCCCATGTTTTGCCTTTTTCGCGGCTTGCGAGAGCAAGCCCAAATGCTACCTGGTTCATTGTCAAAGTCTGTCGATTGGATTTCAACAAATCGTCCTGACAAAGAAACGTACTGGTCGTTGTTCACCTGAGCCCCCGATACACTTTAAGCGACAGTCTCAACGGCTTGAGCAGTAATCCATCTGAGTTCGCAGCTCGAAAGGACCTATCAAGCAGACTGGTGTATTGTGCCACAGTTGATCGTCCGGATTGGGGGAGGGCTCAGGTGACCCATCGGAGATGAGCCGACCGTCCGCAATGGGCTGATCGCGAATCGCTTGCTCTTAACTCATGTGGTCTTCTACCCGCCCCCGAAAATACCGCTCCACCCCGACCGCCAACACAAAGGCCGGAGCACCAAGTACCAGCACAGCCGCAGACACCGCCGCCACGACCACCATCGCCCCTGCATCAGCCCCCAGCACGATCACCACCGCCCAACTCGCCAGATACGCCACCCCGCACAGCCCCACCGCCCGGATCACCGGATCCGCAAGGCACGCCAGATCCCTTTGCATCCGCTCCACCGTCGCCAGCTGGTGCCGCAGCCATGCGTCGCTCTTCTCGATTTCTATCATCATTCTCTCAACAATTCGATTCAGGTGTGGACGTCGTCCATGGGGATTTCCTTCACCTCCAGGAACGACCGAGACCAGCGCGCGACGATCGCGCCGCGTTTCTCGCTTTTCAGGCGGATGCCGGTCACGCCAAGGTGGCGGTCCAGCGCAGTCTCGAACCCTTCCAGCGCCGCCAGGTCATGGCCCGGGCGCACCGCTTCGACCCCCAGCAGGATCCAGTTCAGGTCCACACCGAACTGGCGGTGCATATCGACCAGCGCCTCGACCGGGATCGAGCGTTTGCCGGTCTCGTAGCTCTGATAAGCGCGCTGCGACATCCCGAGGGCGTCAGCCATCCGGGCCTGCGACAGGCCAAGCTCGTTACGCGCGATCGCCATGCGCGCGCCGAGGCCGCCGAGGTAGGTATCCGGACGATTCACCATTCTGGACATCAAACAGCTTGCCACGACGCATGAACGCATATGAGCGCACGTTTGTGCGTTAACGCCTGCGTTCCACCATCGAACCACGGCAAGGCACCGCATTCAATGCGTTTTCATCCATTTGCAGGAAAGAAGAGGGGTTTGTCACAGGAAAAGCTGCTGTCGCCCAAGGAACTTGGTGCCCTTGTGGGGCTCAGCACGGCGCAGATTCGTGCCTTGATGAACGACGGGCGGCTCGAATTCGTCGAGATCACGCCCAAGACCCGCCTGCTGACCATGACCTGCTGGGAGCGGTTCCAGAAGCGCGCCACGAAGCTGCGCGGGGTCGAGAGGGAGAGGGATGGTTCGGTGTCGAGTGTAAATTGATCAGGGGGAGAGCCGATGGGCACGACCAATCTCAACATCAGCGTGATCGACAAACGCATGCTGAAACAATCCGAGGCCGCCAGCTACGCCGGCCTCGCCATCAAGCATTTCAAGGCAAGCTGCCCGGTGCGGCCCGTCGAGTTGGCGCGCGGCACGCCGCTGTGGGACCGGCGCGACATCGATCGCTGGATCGACACAATTAAGGCCGACCATGTCGAGATGACGCGCGACGACATTCTGGACCGGCTCTGATGACCCATGTGCGCGTCAAAGGGTTCAAGATATTCAAGGATCGCCACGGCCGGATGCGCTGCTACCACCGCGCGACGGGCCACAAGATCGATCTGAGCGAGGCGCCGCTGGGGTCGGCCGAATTTCTGGCGCAATGCGAGACGATCCGCGCCATCGCCGTGGCGCAGAAGGAAAAGGGCCCCCGCGCGGGCACCTTGGGCGGGCTGATCAAGGGCTATTTCGAGACCGGGCATTTCGCCAATCTGGCCGAGGCCACGCGCCGCGATTACCGCAAATGCGCGAGTTTCGTTGCCCCGATCCGCGACACGCCGGTCCATGTGATCGACACGCCGCTGATCGCGGGCATCCATGACAAGGCCGCGAAGAAGCTGGGCTGGCGGCGCGCCAACATGGTGCGCACCCTGCTGAGTGAGGTGTTCCGCCATGCCATCCCCAAGGGGCTGATCGACGCCAACTATGCCAAGGACGTGATCCCCAAGCGTCGCCCGCGCGACCGCGCCTATGCCAACCGCCCCTGGACGATCGAGGAGCGCGACATCGCCCTGTCCCGCGCCAAACCGCATGTGCGGGTGGCGCTTGCGTTGATGATGAATACCGGGCTCGACCCGTCGGACGCCCTGAGGCTGCGCAAGGACCAGATCGACGGTGATACGATCTGGGGCGTGCGCGGGAAGACGGGGGAAGAGATGGCGATTCCCGTCAGCCCGACCTTGCAGGCCGCCCTCGACAGCATCCCCGCGCATGAGGCGGCTACCGTGCTGGCCAGTTCACTGGGCGCGGCCTGGACCTACGACGTCTTTTCGTCCGTCTGGCACCGTTTCAAGACCGGGCTGGCGCAGGAAGGGGTGATCGCGCCCCGCCTCACGCTCAAGGGCCTGCGTCACACAGTTGCTACGACGCTGCGCGAGGCGGGGCTTGATGAGCGGTGCATCGCGGACCTGCTGGGGCAGAAAACACCGTCCATGGCGCGGCACTATTCGCGGTCGGCGAACCTTGCCGACAAGAACCGCGAGACGCTGGCGACGCTGGAAAAAGAGAACGCAAGGCGGGCGAAGATTGTCAAACCTGTCCCCGAAAAGCGTCAAACCCGATCCGAGTAAGGACCAAACATGACCACAAAACCAAACTATTTCAGCTTGTTAAATGGTGCCCGGGGGCGGAATCGAACCACCGACACGAGGATTTTCAATCCACTGCTCTACCCCTGAGCTACCCGGGCACGGGTGTGTGAAGATCACACGAATGCGACATCTTCGCATTGGGTGCGCGCTTCATATGTCAGGGAATTCACGCTGTCCAGAGGGTTGTTGAAAAAACGCGCGGATAATCACCTGGAAAAATTCCGGGGCCTGTCGGGCAGGTCCATATCGGGCAATTCCTCGACCTCTGGTCCGGGGATGGCATATCCGCCACCCAGCCATAGTGCCAGATCTGCATCTGCGCAGCGCTGCGAACAAAACGGCTTAAGCGCTTGTGTCGCCTTGCGCTTGCAGATCGGGCAGCGTGCTAAAGACATGCTGACAATGCCACGCGGTCGCGCTTGCGCGTCAGTTCGAAATTGCCAAGCGGCGTCCAGCCCGCCAGAACAGTATCGCGCCCGTCACGCCGGAAAGCCGCTTGCAGGGATTGTTCCAGAACCTGCCTGTCCTTTTTGGCGCAGGGGGCGAAATCAATCACGACCTGCCCGCCCAGACCGCGCAGGCGCAACTGTCGGGGCAGTTCACGCACACAGGCGATATTCGCCTTCAGCCCGGCAGCGGGGCTGGTGTCGGGGCCAGTGTTGACATCGACCGTCACGAAGGCGCGCGTCACCTCGATATGCATATGTGCGCCCCCGGGCAGGGGCACATGGGCGCGTTGCAGGCTGTCCACGGCCTCGGTTACGTTGTGGCGCTGAAAGCTGCCTGCGGCATCGTCCAGCGTGTCGGGCATGGCCCAGTCCCGCCAGGCGGCCATATGCGGGCCAACGGCTGCGACCAGGCATTCGGGCGGGCCTGCGTGATCGGCCAGCACCTGTTGCGCCAGGCCGCGCATCTGGGCAATATCCTCGAGGATGGTCTGATCATCGGCATCCGCGCAGGCCGAGCGCAGAATAAGGCCCATTCCGGTTTCCGCCCCTGCCATTGCGCTTTGCGCAAGGTCTGTCATAACGGCGCGGATTTCATCATCGACTATCTGGCGGGAAATGTTCAGTCCCGGCGCGTCGGGGGTCACAATCGCATAGCGGCTTTTGAACAGCAGGCGCGTTGTCACGGGAATAGCCTTGCCCTGTTCGGCCAGTCCCGACACCTGAACCAGAACCCCGTCACCGGGGCGCAGGCCCTTGGTCTGGCGCAGAAAGCCACGCTGCCCATCCGGCAAATCCACAAACGCGCCGCCCAACCCCTTGACGGGGCGGCCCATCTTGCCGCGCAGAATGGTTTCCGGTGCCAGCACCCCATCAGGCAGCGCCACAAATATATCTTCCAGTTGCCCGTCAATCATCAGGGCGGCGGCTTCCTTGCCGCCGATCTGGTCAAGGGCAATTACACTGCCTTTCATGCGTCCCCCTTGGCGTCATAGCCTGCCGCGCGCAACAAGGTCACGGTTTCTACCGCGGGCAGCCCCATAACACCCGTATAGGACCCCGATATCCACGGGATGAACGCCCCGCCACGGCCCTGAATGGCATACCCGCCTGCCTTGCCCTGCCATTCGCCGGACGCAAGGTAGCCATTAAGTTCATCATCGGACAGGCGTTTCATCTTCACACTGGTGACTTGTGTGCGCAACCAATGGCGGTCACCGCGCCGCAGCGCCACAGCGGTAATCACACTATGGCGCCGTCCGCCAAGTTTCAGCAGGAATTCGGCCGCCTGTGCAGCATCGCGCGGCTTGCCCAGAATGCGGCGGCCAAGCGCCACTGTGGTATCGGCGCACAGCACAATATCATCAGGATCGGCCGGAATTGCATCCAGTTTGGCGCGCGTGACCCGTTCACAATAGGGGCGCGGCAATTCCTGGCGATGCGGGGTTTCGTCAATATCTGCCGCGGTTATCGCGTCGGGCACAATGCCAAGCTGTGCCAGAATTTCACGCCGCCGCGGACTTGCAGACCCAAGAATAAGGCGCATGCCTTATTTGAAACGGTAGTTGATACGACCCTTGGTCAGGTCATAAGGGGTCATTTCGACTTGAACCTTGTCGCCGACCAGAACACGGATGCGGTTCTTGCGCATCTTGCCTGCCATATGTGCGTTGATCTCATGGCCGTTTTCCAGCTCGACCCGAAACGTCGCATTTGGCAGGAGCTCCTTCACGACGCCTGGAAATTCGAGCAGTTCTTCCTTGGCCATGGTGACTCCGTACTTAAAGACAGCGCAGAATTGCGCGTCGCTTAAATGATCCCAATTCGGGCCTTTTTCAAGCGCTATATGGCGGTTTGACCACTTCTATTGCGGCAAGAAGGCGGTTTTTCTGTTCTTTCCAGTGCGCGTGGTTCAAAACAGCGCCGTCGCGGCGCACCCGTGCAACAGCGGCCGGTTCAATTTGCGCGCATGCCCAGCCGGGCTGGTTCAGCGCCGTTTGCGCCAGTATTCCGGTTTCGGGGAAACCCAGATCGGGCGGACCATAGACCGCCGCCGCGCCAGTGTTCATGTCCACGGCAGGGCACCACGGGGCCGCGCCCACTGTTGGCGCATGCACCACAATGCACTGGTTTTCCAGCGCACGCGCCATCGCGCCCACCTTCACGCGCGTATATCCCGCCAGTGTTTCGGTGCAGGACGGGGCCAGCAGAATTTCAGCGCCCGCCTCCGCCAAGGCGCGCGCCAGAAGGGGGAATTCACTGTCATAACAGGTGATGATGCCGATTTTCCCCAAGGCCGTGTCGAACACCCGAAGCCCCTGCCCCGGCGCAATGTCCCAGTTTTCGCGTTCAAACCGCGTCATGATTTGCTTGTCCTGATGGCCGATGACCCCATCAGGCCCATACAGAACCGCCCGGTTGACCGGGCGCGCCCCCCCTGCCATGGCCGGGCCACTGCCCCCAAGGATATGCACACCATGCGCGGCGGCCAAACGGCAATGCAGGTCGGTAACCGCCGCGTGGTGGGACATGACCTGATGCAGCGCCGCCTCCAGATCGGCGGCCACGGCTGCGCCCCCAAGGCTGGCCAGTTCCATGGCCGCATATTCCGGGAAAACCAGCAAATCCGCGCCTTGGGCCACGGCCCGCGCAACCCAGTCCGTCAGCTTGCGGTCATAGGCGGCCCAATCAGGCAAAAAATCCAGCGGATAGGCGGCGGCGGCTATTTTCATAGGTGTTTCATCCAGAATTGCAGGGGTTTGGCGCTTTCGCCCGGTTCCCCGACATCGCGCCAGTGGAACTGCGCAACGACCCCGGCCAAGGGGGCATAGCCACGCTTGCGCCAGAAGCTGTCCAGCGGGGTATAGCCAGCGGGGCGCGCGGGGTGGTCATGGGGCCGCATCACACTGCAAAACGCCGCGTGCCCGAACCCGTGGGCGCGCGCATGCGCTTCGCGCAGGTCAAAGAAACGGTGCCCCGCCCCCTGCCCGCGATATTGCGCCAACAATACCGATTCCGCACAATAGAAGATTTGCGACATGTCCTGTGCACCCTCCGCGAAGGCCGCCGCAAATTCCGCATCCGCATCCGCCATGGGCAGGCCAGTTGCCGCGCCCACCAATGCGTCCCCGTCAAAGGCCGCAACCACAACAGCGCGCGGATTGTCCCGATACACGCGCAAATAGCTGCGTTCATAGTCCAGATCGCCATCGTATAGATATGGCCAGTCACGGAACACCCTGATCCGCAACGCTGCCAGACCATCAATGACCGGATCGATATCGGCCGCCGACAAGGCCGCAAACCGAAGGCTCATGCCGAAACCTGTGCAATCCAGTCCTGAAGGTTGTAATAGGTCGTGATGCGCGTGATTTTGTCGCCTTTCAGCGCAAAAAACGACCCCGCAGGCAGAACATATGTCTGCCCTGTGGCCGCTGGAAGGCCCGGATCAGTTTGCAGGTATTCCCCATGCACCGTGAATTCCGCCGCTGCGCGCGTGCCGTGGTCATTGACGAAAATCACCATATCGCGCAGCTGTTCGCGGTAGCTGACACCCATATGCGCGCAGAATTCGGCAAACAACGCGCGGCCCTTGCGCATCTCGCCTTGATTGACGAAATGTTCCACATCATCGCTGACCAATGCCAGCATGGTGTCAGTGTCGCCTGTGTTGAAGGCTTCGAAATAGCGGTTGATGATTTCCCGGCTCATGGGGTTACCTTTCCGTTGGCGGGCCGAATCTGGCCAGCAAGCGTTCCTTGATCTGGTCGCGGGTCTGGCGGTAGGCGTCCAACTTTGCCTCTCGCGTTTCACCAAGGCCAGAGGGGTCCATGATCGGCCAGTATTCCACATCGATATGGGCAAAGCGCGTCAATTCCAACGCCTGTCGCTGGCTGGCGGGCGACAGCGCAACAATCAGGTCGAACCCGCCCAGATCATCGCCCCATTCAATCATTTCATCAAAAGACCGCGCGCGGTGGTGGTCCAGTTCAACCCCGTCTTCCGCACTGACGGCAATGGAAAATCCGTCAATATCACGGTCACTTTTCACCCCTGCGGATTGCACATAGGCACGCTGCCCGTACATTTTTTTCATCAACCCTTCTGCGATGGGCGAACGCACAGAATTGTGGTCGCAACAAAACAATATCGAAGAAGGAATGCAATGCACCATTCAGCCCCCGAAATGCAAAACGCAAACCAGGGTGAACAGGCGGCGCGCGGTCGGGGTGTCCATCTGGGCCTTGCCTTCAAGGCGTTCTTGCAAAATGCGCGCGCCTTCGTTGTGGATGCCGCGCCGCGCCATGTCGATGGCTTCTATCTGGCTGGGCGGCAGGCGTTTGACCGCATCGAAATAGCTGCCGCAAATCTGGTAGTAATCCTTGACCACCTGCCGGAACGGCCCAAGCGACAATTGCAATTCGCCGACCTGTGCGCCGCTTTCGTTCTTGATGTCGATGACAAGCCGCCGCTCACGAATACCAAGCCGCATGACAAAAGGGCCTTCTGGCGCGTCCTTGCCATCGCGGGCAATCAGCGCAAAGCTGTTGTCTTCCAGCAGGTCGAACACTGCAACCTTGCGTTCCTGCTCCACCTCTGGTGTAGGGGTGGGCAATCCGCAATCGTCAATATCTATCTGGCAAATCCGGCTCATCATCGCTCTTTACACTGGGGCATGCCAAATAAATGCCCCGTCCCGACGCCATGTGCAAGACGCTAAACCGGCTGCGGGGCCGACATGCCCATGATTGTGCGGCCTGAAATATGCGCGGGCGCACAGCGCCCCGCTGTGGCGTTCAGCTATGTTTTCGCAGTGGCGCAGAACATGTCATAGACAACTTCGATAATGCGCGCGGCGCGCTGGTCGTGCAGCGAGTAATAGATAGTCTTGCCCTCGCGGCGGCACGCCACCAACCCTTCCAGCCGCAACCGCGCCAATTGCTGGCTGACGGCAGCCTGACGCGATTGCAAAAGCTGTTCCAGTTCCGTCACCGATTTTTCGCCAGAAGACAGATGGCATAAAATCATCAGCCGCCCTTCGTGCGCCAGTGCCTTCAGGAAGCTTGACGCGGCCTGCGCCTGCTCATTCATATCCAAAGGGGCAACCCCCTCGGGGCTGTCATCGCGCATCTCAAGCAGATCATCTGCGATGGTGCTGTCAAGCTTCATGGCTCACCTCTAGGACCCCGGCAAAGGCTGGCCGGGCCGCAGCCGCACGCGATACTGCGCACAACAATTGCATTAAAACGAATATGTAGGGAATTTCCCGCCGAATGCAAGCAACACGGGCAAACATGCGCAATCCCTGCCCCCAAACAGCCGCGATTGCGCGAAATCGTGCCGCCGCCAAAAGAAAAGCGCCCGCCGAAACCTGTTCAGCGGGCGCCCCGGTTACATAAAGGCGGTCTTAGTCTTCGCGGGAATCGTCGTCATCCATACCGGCAGCGCCGATATCATCAAACAATTCCGAGATTTCGAATTCGGCAGCGGCTTCTTCTTCAGCAGCCAGTTCCTGAATCGATTTGCCCGATGCCTGCAGCGTGGCTTCTTCAACCGAACGGGCCACGTTCAACTGAATTGTCGCTTCCACTTCGGGGTGCAGCGACAATGTTGCCGCATGCAGACCAAGCGATTTGATCGGCGTGGGAATGACAACCTGACGGCGCTCAATGGTAACACCGGCTTCGGCCAACAGCTCGGTCACGTCGCGCGGGCTAACCGAACCATACAGCGCACCGCCATCAGACGCCTGACGGATTACGACATAGGTTTCGCCATCCAGACGCTCGGCCACGGCCTGCGCTTCCTTGCGGGTTTCAAGGTTCTGGACTTCCAGTTCCGCCTTGCGGGACTCGAAGGATTTGATGTTGTCATCAGACGCACGAAGCGCCTTGCCTTGCGGCAACAGATAGTTACGCGCGTAACCGGGCTTGACGTTCACAACGTCGCCCATCTGGCCCAGCTTGGCCACGCGTTCAAGAAGGATCACTTGCATGTCTCGTTCTCCTTATTTCACTGCGTAAGGCAGAAGTGCCAGGAAGCGGGCGCGCTTGATGGCACGGGCCAATTCACGCTGTTTCTTTGCAGAAACGGCGGTAATGCGCGATGGGACGATCTTGCCGCGCTCGGAAATGTAGCGCTGAAGCAGGCGTGTGTCCTTGTAGTCGATCTTGGGCGCATTCTCACCAGAGAAGGGGCACACTTTGCGACGGCGGAAAAATGGTTTTGCAGCCATGTCTTATACTCCTACTGAATCAGGACGCACGACGGCGCGGTTCGCGCTCGTCACGTTTCTGCATCTGGGCAGAAGGCCCTTCTTCATGGGCGTCGACCTTGACTGTCAGAACCCGCATCACGTCATCATGCAAACGCATCAGACGTTCCATTTCCTGCACGGCGCTGGCAGGCGCATCGGTGCGCAGGAAGGCATAATGCCCTTTGCGGTTCTTGTTGATCTTGTAGGCCATCGTCTTGACGCCCCAATACTCGTGTTCCACGAGTTTTCCGCCATTATCGGCCAGAATTGCGCCAAAATGTTCGATCAGCGCTTCGGCCTGTGTGTTCGACAGATCCTGACGCGCGATCATGACATGCTCGTATAGCGGCATGCGATCTCCAATCATATATGTGGTGCATTTCAAAAGGCGGGCCATCTTTCCACCCCCACCTACGAGAGCTGCACCGGTTCCATTGCTCGTGGAAAGACTGGGTTGCCTTACGGCAGTTGGTCTGGCCATGCAAGGGGCATTCACCCGCACGACAGCGCAAAGACCGCATGTATTGGCGCTAACGCAGATTGCGCCGCTTGCCATATGGTCGAAGTTTCCGCATAACCGGATGTAACGGTTTGCAAACAAGAGGGGTCCATCATGGCTCATACTACACCCTTGGTCACAGCACTTGGCGGCAATGACACCATTGCGCGCAAGGTGGCGATGGTTCTGTTCGGTTCGGTTCTGGTGGCCATGTCCGCACAGATCAGCGTGCCGATGTTTCCGGTGCCCATGACCCTTCAGACACTTGTCATCTCGCTGATCGGGCTGACCTATGGCGCGCGTCTGGCGGCGGCAACACTGGTCACCTATCTGGCACAGGGCGCGATGGGCTTTCCGGTGTTTGCGGGTGGCGCAGCCGGAGCCGTGCATCTGGTTGGTCCCACAGGCGGGTTTCTGCTGGGGTTTGTCGCCATGGCATGGCTGACAGGTTTTCTGGTGGAACGCGGCATGAACCGTGGTTTCGCGCGCCTGTTCCTTGCCGCGCTGATTCCCGCGCTGTTGCTGTTCATCCCCGGCGTGTTGTGGCTGTGGACCATCACCCCGCTTGACCTTGAAGCGGCCTTCATGGCGGGCGCGCTGCCGTTCCAGTTGGGCGGTGTCGTGAAATCGGCAGTGGCTGCGCTGATTGCCACAGGGGCCTGGGCAGCGCTGAAATCGCGCGTTGGCTAAGCTAATGCCAAAAAACACAAAAGGCGGGCCATGTGCCCGCCTTTTTTATACCGAACTTGGCCTTTTGCGGACAGTCGCGCTTGGATCAAGCCCGCACCAGCGGCGGGCCGGGGTCTGCCGGTCCCACGCTACAGAAATTCACTTTATGCAGGCGGCATACTCCTGAGTTGAAAGGCTTGGCATGTCGCTGGCGAAATCGGCAGGCCGCGGGACGGCCCGCCGATGGCGCGGGCCACCTGCGGCCTTTGCTCCGCACCTTGGGCATTCCCAATGTCTGCAAAAGGCCAAATCCACCCCGCATCCCGGCGCCCTGCCCTAATTCCGATGCAGTTCGGACAACGCCGCTTCGCATAACCCGAAGTCCAGCCACTGGCACCCTGCGCATAAATCGCGCAATGACCCCGGCGGGACATGCGCACGGATACGCAATTGCACCTCGGCCCAGGTCAGGCACTGGCCAGGTTGAAGCCCCAATGCCTGCGCATGGCGCGCATCCAATGCAGCGATCTGCGCGGCCTTCGCGCAGGACTGGCCGCGCCGGTGCGGGCAAGGCGCGCAAATGCTGTCGGCCTGCGCGGTTACGGCAATGCGCGTGTTCCCGCCATCAGGACCGCGCAATTGCGCAACCACACCGGCCATGTTTTGCGTGAACCTGTCCGAATACCCTTTGCCCTGAAACCCCAGCGCACACAGAAAATGATGCGGGCGAAACTGGACAGGCCTGGTCATTCCGCCGCTTTAGGGATGAACCCGCGTTCAATCATGTCTTGCGGTGCCACCGGGTATTCGCCTGAAAAACATGCATCGCAATATTGCGGGCAGGATGTGTTGCGCCCGTCTGGTTCGCCTGCTGCACGATACAACCCGTCCAGCGACACAAACCGCAGACTGTCCACCCCGATATGGTCGCGCATTTCGTCTTCGGTCATGGTGGCCGCCAGCAATTTTTCGCGTTCCGGCGTATCGACCCCGTAAAAACACGGCCAAGCTGTGGGCGGCGATGCGATGCGGAAATGCACCTCGGCCGCGCCCGCTTCAAGGATCATTTCCTTGATCTTCTGGCTGGTGGTGCCACGCACCACCGAATCATCCACCAGAATGATGCGCTTGCCACGGATCAGCGCGCGGTTGACATTCAGCTTCAACCGCACCCCCATGGACCGGATCTGTTGCGACGGCTCAATGAAGGTGCGCCCCATATACTGGTTGCGCGTGATCCCCAATGCAAAAGGTATGCCCGATTCCTGACTGTAACCAATGGCCGCAGGCGTGCCGCTATCGGGCACGGGGCAAACCATGTCAGCGTCAACCGGCGCTTCACGCGCCAGTTCAACCCCGATCTGGCGGCGTGTTTCATAAACCGACCTGCCCGCAAAGAAACTGTCAGGCCGCGAGAAATAGACATGTTCAAAGATACAAAAGCGTGGCTTTTTCAGGCCGAAAGGGCGCATGCTTTCCACGCCCTTGGCGCTGATGACAACCATTTCGCCGGGGTCAATCTCGCGTTCGAATTCCGCGCCGATAATGTCCAGCGCGCAGGTTTCCGATGCCAGCACCCAGCCATTGGCCAAACGCCCCAGCACCAGCGGGCGCACGCCCAGCGGATCGCGTACCCCGATAAGTTTGGTGCGCGTCATCGCCACAATGGAAAACGCCCCTTCGGCACGGCGCAGCGCGTCCTTCATGCGTTCGGGAATCGTTTTCTGGAACGACCGCGCCATCAGGTGGATCAGGCATTCGCTGTCGGAACTGGACTGGAAAATCGACCCGCGTTCGATCAGTTCGCGGCGGATGCTTTCGGCATTGGTGATATTGCCATTATGCGCAAGCGCCGCCCCCCCCATGGCAAATTCGCCAAAGAAGGGCTGGACATCACGAATCTGTGTGGCCCCTTTGGAACCGGCGGTGGAATAGCGCACATGCCCTATCCCAATCGATCCCGGCAGCCCTTCGATCACGCCAGACTTGGTGAAATTGTCGCGCACAAGGCCGAATCTGTGGGCAGAGTGAAAGCCCGATTCGGGGTGATGGGTGATGATCCCGCCAGCTTCCTGCCCCCTGTGCTGCAAGGCATGAAGTCCAAGGGCCACGAAATTTGCGGCATCTTCCAGACCGATGCAACCAAACACACCGCATTCTTCGCGTAGCTTGTCATCATCGAAAGGGTGGCTGAGCATGGGCGCATGTGCTCCTGTCTGCTATGTCGCGCACCCTCTATCGTATCGGGGGGGGACTGTCACGCCTTGATGCACAAAAGCCGCCCCCGAAATGGCACGCGCGCCCCGTTTACGGGCATGTGGCCACCAGTTCCGGTCATTGCGAACCAGAGTGTTGCACGCAGGCTGCGCCGTGGCAACGCCTTGGCTGTTCCGCGACACCGCGCCATTTCGGGGGCCATTCGTCGCGTGGGTGGCCTCAGCCAGACAGATACTTGTTTCGAAAAGCATGCGCGTAGCAAAGGTATCGCCGCCTTGCGTTGCGCAGGAAAAACAGCAAATTCTTTGGGGGTCTGGGGCGCGGCAGCGACAGTTCGGATTTCACTGCATCAATGTCACTGGCAAATGTGGCCTGCGTTATCAGCGGCATTGCCAGCGCGAAACCTGTTCCCTTGCGCGAAAAAAGGCTTCGAAAGAAGATATCAACCGGCGCATGGATTTCTGACCCGTACTCAAGAAACGCGCGGGCCCCTTTTCTGGACCAAAGCAGACCGATGGCAGAAATCGGAAAGTAGAAATTCTGTTCCAGCGCCCCGGCATCCGTATCCAGCACGCGGCGCGAATATCGCCTTTGGCGTCTGGCCAGATTGACAATATCCACATCCAGACCCGCCGTCTGGATGGCTGCGGGAATACTGTGAAACCATGCCGTGCACTGCGGGATGATCTGAAAATCATCCTCGAACACATAGCAATACTCATTATCTGTTTCCAGAAAATGCCTAAGGCAGTGCAGGTGACTTAGATAACATCCCACTTCGCCGCTGGTCAGCGGGCGACCAATGAAGGCGATGGCTTTCCCCTCATTATATTCCGGGAACTCCTGCGGTGCCTGGCAACGTGCATCCAGCGCCTTGACGAATTCATACGGTATACCTGCAGCGTCAAGCTGTCTGGCTGCGTGGTCCCGCCGCTGGCCGGAGCTTTCAAGATTGATCACATAAGCAACAAATTTCACCGTAACCCCTGATGTGAAAATAACTTATTACAAACTATACAACGGCCTTTGCCGAATTATTGCGCGCAAGGGCCACAGATCGTCGTGCAAGCCCCTGCGCGCAACCGTGCCATCAATTGCACACGGCGACCAGTTCTTCGTATTTTTGCACCAGCCAGTTCGGCGCATCATGGGGCACAGCATCATTCAGATTGCCCGACAATTGCCCGAACACCGCCGCAGACCGCGAATTTTCGACCATATCGACAGACCCCGCCGGAACGGCGCGGTCAAACACCAGAAGCGCAATCGCCACCAGCAGCACCCCGCGCGCCACCCCGAACAAAAAGCCCAGCGCCTGATCCAGCCCGCCCAGCGCGGAATTGCGCACGAAGGACGAAAACAGCGGCGTGAACAGCGATGCCAGCAACAGCGCCACAGCAAAAACCACCGCAAAGGCCGCAATCACAGACAATTCGCAACTGTCCCCCAGAAAGCCCCCCACAAAGGGAATTTCGCGCACCAAAGGTTGCGCCGCAGGGGCCAGCACATAGGCCAGCACTGCGGCCGCCACCCACCCCAGAATGGCCATCGCTTCGCGCATGAAACCGCGCGAATAGGCCAGAATGCCCGATACGATGATAATGACCGCAACACCGCCGTCGATAATCGTAAAGCCTTCCATGACTGTCTCCCTGTGGGCGCTTATGGATGGCCCTGACGTTTCTGTTCAGCCTGCGCCGAAGATCTGGCCGACCACCTCGGTCAGATCCGGCATTTGGCGCAATGTCATTTCGTCCACGCCCAATGGTTTTGCAAGTGTCGGCGCGATTGCTGCGCAGAAACCAAGTTTCTGCGCCTCTTTCAACCTGTTTTCGGTCTGACTGACGGGGCGCAGCGCCCCCGACAGGCTGATTTCCCCGAAAACCACTGTATCGGCGGGAAGGGCAATGTCTTCGCGCGCCGATAAAAGCGCGCAGGCCACCGCCAAGTCGGCGGCGGGTTCATGCACCCGCATCCCGCCTGCGACGTTCAAAAACACGTCCATTCCCGCAAACGGGATACCACAGCGCGCTTCCAGAACCGCCAGAATTGTGGACAGGCGCGCGGAATCCAGCCCCACAACCGTGCGGCGCGGGGTGCCAAGCGGGGATGGCGCGACCAATGCCTGAATTTCCGTCAGCATGGGGCGTGTGCCTTCAATCCCGGCAAAAACCACAGAACCGGGCGCTGGCGTGCCGCGTTCGGACAAGAACAATGCAGACGGGTTTGCCACTTCGGCCAGCCCCATACCTGTCATTTCGAACACGCCAATTTCATCAGCGGGGCCAAAGCGGTTCTTGACCGCGCGCAGAATGCGGAACTGGTGGCCCCGCTCGCCTTCGAAATACAGCACAGTGTCGACCATGTGTTCCACCACACGCGGGCCGGCAATCTGCCCTTCCTTCGTGACATGGCCCACAATGATGACCGACACGCCCCGCCGCTTGGCAAAGCTGACAAGTTCGTGAGCCGCCGCGCGCACCTGCGACACGGACCCCGGCGCGCTGTCCACACTGTCCAGCCACATGGTCTGAATCGAATCAATCACCACCAGATCGGGGCGTTCACTGTCCACGGTGGTCAGAATATCGCGCAGGTTGGTTTCCGCGCCCAATTTCACCGGCGCTTGTGACAGCCCAAGGCGCGCGGCGCGCAGCCGCACTTGCGCAGCCGCTTCCTCGCCCGAGATATACATGCAGGTCAGCCCCGAATTGGCGAAGGCCGCAACTGCCTGCAACAACAGCGTTGATTTGCCGATGCCGGGGTCCCCCCCCACCAGAATGGCCGACGCCGCAACCAGCCCGCCCCCCAGCACACGGTCAAGTTCCGCAATGCCAGATGTGCGGCGCGGCGGGGGCGCTTCGGAATCCGCCAGCGTGGACAGCGCAATCTGGCGCCCCTTGGTGGTGCGCGGGCCGGGACCGGCGGAAATGGGGGCTTCTTCAATGATGCAATTCCAGCCCCCGCAGGCATCGCAACGCCCCGCCCATTTGCGATGCGTTGCGCCACAGGCGGTGCAGGTGAACTGAGGAAGCGCTTTTGCCATGACCGCCGTTATTGCAGGGCCGGGCTAGTCGCGCAAGCCGCTGCTGACACGGTGCAGGCGCAGAACCGCCACTTCCGGCAGGGCATGGGTCAGGGTTTCAGCCAGATGCGCTTCGGTCTGGCGCGGGTCAGCTTCCGGGCGCAACTGCGCCAGCAATTCCACATGCAGGCCATCATCAAAATACCCCAGTCGCAGCGTGTCCAGGGCCATAACCATGGGGTGCGCCTGTGCGAGTGTCATAATCATGCCTTCCACTTCGGCGCGCAGGGGGGCCGCTTCGGCACCAAACCCTTCAAAATGGCCCGCAGGTTCCACATGGATGACCAGATCAGACAGCGCGTCAATGTCATCCAGCGCGCGCGAACGCGCCACTTCGGCAATGCGGTGTCCTTCGGTGACGCTGATCTGGGGGTCCACCATCACTGACACATCGGCCAGTGTTTGCGCGCCATGCCTGCGCATGCGCAGATCGCGCAACCCTTCGACGCCGGGGGTGGCGGTCAGCTTGCGTTCCAGTGCATGGCGCAAATCATCCGGGGCCTGCGTGTCCACCAGTTCGGCAGCCGCAGTTTTGCCAAACCCCCACCCCGCATGCAACAGCATCAGCGCAATGATGATTGCCGCCAGCGGGTCCCCCCAACCAAGGCCGAATTGCGCGGCCCCAATGCCCACCAGCGCCACCACCGACGACAGCGCGTCGGTGCGGTGGTGCCAGGCATTGGCTTCCAGCAGCGCCGACCCGGTCGCCCGCCCCACCCGCAAGGTGTAGTGGTACAACGCTTCTTTCACAACGATGGACAACCCCACAACCAGCAGCGCCACTGCGCCGGGCGCAACTTGCGCAGCGCCTGACAGCCTGCCCGCCGCATCCCAGATGACCGCTGCGCCAGTCAGCGCCAGCACAGCCGCAAGCGCCAGCGTCGCCAATGTCTCAAACCGTCCATGGCCATAGGGGTGGTCTGCATCCGGGGCGCGCGCGGAATGGCGCAAGGCCCAAAGAACCATGATATCCGACGCCATATCCCCAAGCGAATGAAACCCGTCCGCAACCAGTGCGGGGCTGGCCATTGCAACGCCTGCAATAATTTTCAGGACGGACAGAACAAGGTTGATTGCAGCCCCCGCCAGTGTGACACGGGTTTTGGCCTTGGTGTGGCTGGGGCTGGTCATGGGCATCAATCCGGCAAGACGCATCAGGGGCGCGCGCTTTAGACCATCATATCGGGCCTGACAATCCTGTGGCAAGCTGGAATGCAGGCGTCAGCACACGCACCATGCAAGGCCAGTCAGGCAAATACCCCGTCATCGCGTGTCACCTCGGTCATAAGCCAATCCCGAAAGGCGCGCACGGCCGCGCCCTGACGGCCCTGTTCAGGGGTCATCAGCCAATACCCCGCCCCATTCCCCCAATCCGGCCCAAGCGCGACCAAATCCCCTGCCGCCAATTCCCCGCGAAACAAAAAGGGCGGCAACAAGGCAATCCCCAGCCCAGCAATACAGGCTTGCGCCAGCGTGGCCAGATGTTCAAACACCATGTCAGGCGCGGGCGCGGGCGGCACATCCTGCGCAGCGGTCCAGCGGTCCCATTCCTGCGGCCGGGTGGTCAGCGCAAGGCGCGGCAGGCGCACAATATCAGGCGGTGGCGCATACCCGCCGCGCGGCGTCCCCGCCACAGCCGCCAGCGCGGGCGCCGCCATGGGCTGCACACGGTCGGCAAACAATTCCAGCGCATGCGCGCCCGGCCAGTCGGGCCGGCCTGCATGAACAGCGGCATCCACCCCTTCGGCCAACAAGTCAAACTGCCCGATGCGCGTCGTGAAATGCAGCGTGATTTCGGGATGCATGCGCAGGAAACCCGGTATACGCGGAATCAACCAGCGCGTCCCGAATGTGGGCAGAATGGCCAGCGTCAAGCGCCCCTTGTCCTGCGCACCCTGCACGGCCAGCGCAGCTTGCTGCAACTGCTGCAGCACCGAGTGCGCGGCGCTGGCGTAAACCTGCCCTTCGGCAGTGGGGGTGACAGACCGCTTGCCGCGCAGCAAAAGCGCCTGACCCAACTGCCCCTCCAGTGCCGCCACCTGCCGCGACACAGCCGATTGCGTCAGCGCCAGGTCCTGCGCAGCCGCAGTGAAACTGCCCAGCCGCACCACCGCGTCAAATGCCTGCAAGGATTGCATCGAAGGAAGAAACCGCCGAGAGATCATAATTTATTCCATTTTGGAATGCACATATGCAAGATAATCCATTTATATTTACAAAACCAGCGCGTATTGAATGCGTAATCGGAATAACAAACAGGACGAACACCATGCCCCTGGACAAGCCCGCCTTGAAAGCCACAGACGCCCCCGATCTGGGCAAATTCACTTGGGACGACGCGCTGCGACTGGAAAGCCAGCTGTCCGAGGATGAACGCATGCTGCGCGATGCGGCGCAGGATTTCGCGCAATCCACGCTTCAGCCGCGCGTGATTGCCGCCTACCGCGACGAACGCGCCGACCCCGAATTGTTCCGCCTGATGGGGGGCGCGGGCCTGTTGGGGGCCACCCTGCCCGAGGAATATGGCGGGCTTGGCGCGTCCTACGTCACCTATGGCCTGATCGCGCGCGAGATTGAGCGCGTGGATTCCGGCTATCGCTCCATGATGTCGGTGCAATCGTCCCTGGTGATCTACCCCATCTATGCCTACGGGTCGGAAGAACAGCGGCAAAAATACCTGCCCGGCCTGTGTTCGGGCGCGCTGATCGGGTGTTTCGGGCTGACCGAACCAGATGCAGGGTCCGACCCGGCAGGGATGAAAACCCGCGCCGAAAAAACCGCCAACGGCTACCGCCTGAGCGGTTCCAAGATGTGGATATCCAACAGCCCCTTTGCAGATGTGTTCGTGGTCTGGGCCAAATCTGACGCCCATGGCGGGCGCATTCGCGGCTTTGTGCTGGAAAAAGGCATGAAAGGGCTGTCCGCCCCCAAGATTGACGGCAAGCTGTCGCTGCGCGCATCCACCACGGGCGAAATTGTCATGGACGGGGTCGAGGTTGGCGAAGATGCCCTGCTGCCCCATGTCGAAGGGCTGAAAGGGCCGTTTGGCTGCCTGAACCGCGCGCGCTATGGCATTGCATGGGGGGTGATGGGCGCTGCGGAATTTTGCTGGCACGGCGCGCGCCAGTATGGGCTGGACCGCAAGCAATTCGACAAACCACTGGCGCAAACGCAACTGTTCCAGAAAAAACTGGCCGATATGCAGACCGAAATCGCCCTTGGCCTGCAAGCGGCGCTGCAGGTGGGGCGCCTGATGGATGCGGCCCAGGCTGCGCCAGAAATGATTTCCCTGATCAAGCGCAACAATTGCGGCAAGGCGCTGGACATTGCCCGCATGGCCCGCGACATGCACGGCGGCAATGGCATATCCGAGGAATATCAGGTCATCCGCCACATGATGAATCTGGAAACCGTGAACACATATGAAGGCACCCATGATGTGCATGCGCTGATCCTTGGGCGCGCACAGACCGGGCTTCAGGCATTTTTCTGAACCTTGCGCGGCATTTTGCGGAACTGGAAACGCCGGGCTGACGCCCGGCCTTTTCAG
>NZ_JBQTCF010000047.1:0-19899 GCF_052379845.1 Roseinatronobacter sp. NSM
GGCGGCGTCTGCATTTAGGGGGTTCCCAAATCGCCATCCGTTTGATTCAAGATCAAAAACGGGAGGTGATCTTGAGCAGACGGACTTTGACGGACAGGCAGTGGGCTATCATCGAACCTTTGGTTCCGGGCAAGAAGGGAGATCGTGGGCGCACCGGCAACGACAACCGGTTGTTCATCGATGCGATCCTCTGGCTGGCTCGCGGGGCTGCGCCTTGGCGCGATCTTCCACCGGAACTGGGCAACTGGCGGACGGTGCATTCTCGGTTCCGCCGCTGGACGTTGGCCGGTGTTTGGGAGAGTCTTTTCAATGCGTTACGCAGGGATCCCGACTTCGAATACGTCCTTGTGGACGCCACGATTTGCAAGGCACACGCCGATGCAAGCGGCGCAAAAGGGGGGCTGAAGCTCACGCAATCGGCCGGTCCCGAGGCGGCTTGACCACTAGAGCGGGATGCCTTGAGCCTGAACAGGCAGAGGATTCACAAGCGCGCATTTTGCTGCTTCACTGTTTCTGACCACAAGATGGAGGGTTGAGCAGTGGGCAGAGCGATCTCGATGGATTCGCGCGCGCGGGCGATGGCACGCCTTTAGAAGGGCGAGAGCGTCCGACGGGTAGCGGAGGCGCTGGATGTGGCACCCTCGAGCGTGGTGAAATGGTCGCAGCGGCTGCGGGCGACGGGGAGCTGCGCGCCTGTGGGCACCGGCGGCCACCCGCCGCGCAAAATCGCAGGCGCGCATGAAGTATGGATGCTGGAACGGATCAGGACGCCATTCACTCTGCGCGGCTTGGTGCGCGAGTTGGCCGAGCGCGGCCTGCGCGTCGATTACCGCACGGTCTGGTCCTTCGTGCATCGCACCGGATATTCGTTCAAAAAAAGACCCAGCTCGCCGAGGAGCAAAACCACCCGGATGTGAGCCGCCGCCGTGCGCGCTGGAAACGGTATCAGGACAAGATCGACCCGTCTCGCCTGGTGTTTATCGACGAGACCTGGGCCAAGATCAACATGGCACCCCTGCGCGGCTGGGCACCGAAAGGTGAGCGCCTGATCGAGCGCGCGCCGCATGGCCACTGGCGCACCATGACCTTCATCGCCGTCTTGCGCCACGACAGGATCGATGCGCCATTCGTGCTGGATGGACCCGTCAACGGCGCGACCTTTCAAGCCTATCTCGAGAAGGTCCTCGTCCCGACATTGCGCCCCGGCGATGTGGTCGTGATGGACAATCTCGGAAGCCACAAAGGGCAGGCGATACGCGCCGACATCCGGGCGGCAAAGGCGCACCTTCTCTTCCTCCCGCCCTATAGCCCGGACCTCAACCCCATCGAACAGGTCTTTGCCAAGCTCGAGCACATGCTTCGAGAGGCATCTGAACGAACAATCGAAGCAACATGGCGCAAGATTGGGACGGTCCTCGAATGCTTCTCCCCACAGGAATGCGCAAATTACCTCATCAATGCCGGATACGCTTCCAGCTGATCTCATCGCGCTAACCTTATGGTGTCGCGTGTCTTTTTGCGCGACATGCTTTAGGCGGGTTCGCTTGCGGGGGGGCAATCACGGTTGCGCCCCGCGTGGCAGACCGGGCGCGCAAGCGACAGTCCCATGCCGCGCGGTGCCGCCGCCGCGTCATGGGCTGACAAGCGCCAGAATGCCATTGGCCTGAATAACAGTGGGGGTATCGAAACTTAGCGTGCATAATTCCGCATCAGCGGCCAGTTCACTGCGCACATGAACCCCATCCACCAGCGCCTGAGCCACGCTTAGAAGCGGTTTCCCGAACACGACATGGCTGCGCCAGTCATGGATGGCCAGTTTCTGGCCGCGCCCGACAACCAGCGCCCGCCCTGCCGCAATTGGCTGCACGCCCAGCCCCAAGGCGGACGGGTTCACTTCTATCAGATCATCCTTGCGGCCCCGCACCTTGCGAACTGACCGGATTTCAACAATCTGGTCGTCAACATCCAGCAGCAGATCGCCCGCCATAAGTGTTTCAATCCGGCGTGGCCCTGAAATTGTGCGCAGCAATGTTCCAGCCGCCAGGCCCGCTGGCGCAATCTGGCTGCCGCGCAAGGGGTCTGCGGGTTTGCGGCGCAGTGCTGGCGCCAATGTGACCGTGCTTTCAAACATATCCGAATCTCCTGCCGTGATGGTGCCGGAAAAATGTGATGACAAGGTTAACGAAATGAACAAAAGGCAAGTGTTTCCACATTCGATACAATCAGCGGAAACTATGGCAGGAATTTGTCCGAAACACGGTAAGGATATGTCTTGCACAGGCCGCAGGGCGCGACAAAAAAGCGGCCCGATCACGGCAACAGGAATTCCAGAATTTCAGTGCGTTGAAACCAGTTGAAATTGTCATCTGAAATCAATGTCGCGCGAAGTCTGCCCGCTTGCGTGCGGGTCACGCTGATCCCTTCATGATTGTCGAATTGCCCGCGCTGCGTTTGCAGCAACGTTTGCACAGACGCCCAGTTTCCGGGCTGGATGCGGCTGATGCGGGTCGAGAAAAGCGCGCGTCTGAACTGGCGTTCCAGCAGGTAAAAATTGCCATCTGGCCCGAAATCCGCGCCGACCACCATGAACTCCCCACGCTGCGGGATATGCCCAATGACCGACCACGCGCCCCCGTCCAGCCGGAACACCGCAAACCCGTCTGCCTGGGGGGCTTCAGGCAGTGTATGCAACCGCCCCGCAGGATCAATGGCCAGCGCCTCCAGCGATTGGTTGGCCGCGAAAGCGCTGAAATCCCTATGCCGGGGCAGGTCCCGCCCGGCCCGCGATGGCATGGCATAGGCGGAAATGCGGGCCTGCGCCCCCCCTTCAAAGGCAATGAAAACCGTGCCATCGCGCCCCAGTGCGATGGCTTCGGCATCGGCGCCGCTGCGGGGCAGGGGGGCCGCGTCACGCCCTTTCAGGACATGTATCTGCGCGACATCAACGCGCGTGATCGCGTCATCGGCCCCGCGCGTGAAACGGCCCTGCCACAGGGTCCCACGGTCGCTCAGCGCCCAGAAATCACGCCCGTTTTCTGCCAGATGCAGCCCAGAAAACCCGCCGAAACGGGGGCTTGAATGCGTCCAGACGAAACGGCCATGAAACGCTGTCGGGCCAAAATTCGCGGCTGACGGGTCGCCGTGAACTGCCGTGATCTGGCACGCCCCGAGCAGCGCAGGCGCGCCCAGCAGCCCGAATGTGGCGCGGCGGGTCATCATTGGGCGGTCCTCCTGCTTGCTTGTGTCCGGCCGGGCCGCGCGAATTGACATTCCGTCGCAGCCCGATTTCGGTTTTCGACCCAATCATGACGCTTCTGGATCACCAAGGCAATCTGCGCTAGTCCAGAACGCAAGACAGCGCACCCACCACCTGCAGGAGTCATCCGCGCATGAAACGCTATTCCGCCTTCGCCATCGCCCGAGAGGCGCTTCGCCAACACACAGGCTGGTCACAGGCCTGGGCCAGCCCCGAACCCGGCACCGCCTATGATGTGGTCATCGTGGGGGCGGGCGGGCATGGTCTGGCCACGGCCTATTATCTGGGCAAGAATTTTGGCATCACCAATGTGGCGGTGCTTGAAAAAGGCTGGCTTGGCGGGGGCAATACCGGGCGCAACACAACCATCATCCGCTCGAATTATCTGCAAGACCCGTCTGCCGCACTCTATGAAAAGGCGCGGTCACTGTTTGAAACCCTCTCGCAGGACCTGAATTACAACGTCATGTTCAGCCCGCGCGGCGTGATGATGCTGGCGCAGACCGAACATGAAAAACGCGGCTATCTGCGCACTGAACGCGCCAATGCCCTGCAAGGGGTTCAAACGCGGTTCATCCACCCCGCCGAGGTCAAGAAACTGGTGCCCATCATCAACCTGAACGGGCCGCGCTATCCGGTGCTGGGCGCGCTGTGGCAGGCGCGCGGCGGCACAGCGCGCCATGATGCTGTGGCCTGGGGCTATGCGCGGGCCTGTTCCGACATGGGCATGCATATCATCGAACAATGCGCTGTCACCGGGGTTGAGGCTGCGGGCGGGCAGGTCACCGCCGTGAACACCACCAAAGGCACGATCTCGTGCAAGAAGCTGGGCATTGTGGTTGCGGGCCATTCCGGCGCGCTCGCTGATATGGCGGGCTTCCGGTTGCCTGTCGAATCCGTGGCACTGCAGGCGCTGGTCTCTGAACCGATCAAACCTTGCATGGATGTCGTGGTCATGGCCAATACGGTGCATGGCTATATGTCGCAATCCGACAAGGGCGAGATGGTCATCGGCGGCGGCGCGGACGGGTTCAACAACTACACGCAGCGCGGATCATGGCACCATATTGAAGAAACCGTGCGCGCGCTGGTGGAAACCTTCCCCATGATCTCGCGCTTGAAAATGCTGCGCCAATGGGGGGGCATTGTCGACATGACAGGCGACCGCTCGCCCATCATCTCGAAAACGCCGCTGGGCAATTGCTTCATCAATTGCGGCTGGGGCACAGGGGGGTTCAAGGCCACACCTGGGTCAGGTTGGGCCATGGCCGAACTGATCGCCAAGGGTGAACCCGGACCACTGGCCGCCGAATTCTCCATGACCCGCTTCCGCGAGGGGCGCTTTATCGATGAAAGCGTGGCAGCGGGGGTGGCGCATTGATTTTTCCTTCCCGTTCCGGCTTTCATCTTGCAAAAAATACTCCGGGGGTCCGGGGGCAGCGCCCCCGCCTTCCCCTGAAGGAGGGACAATGCTGACACTTACCTGCCCATGCTGCGGCGTCACCGCCGAAGAAACCGAATTCAGCCCCGGCGGCGAGGCGCATCTGAAGCGCTTTGGCCCCGGCTCGCCCGATCAGGATTACGAATCCTACATGTTCAACCGCAAAAACCCGCGCGGCGTGCATTTCGAACGCTGGCGCCATGCCTATGGCTGTGGCAAGTGGTTTCTGGCCGCGCGCTGCACCATGACATTGGAAGTGTTCGGCACCTACCGCGCCCAGACCACTGAACCCCCGGCTGATATTCTGGCCAAAATCAAGGCCAGACGCCCCGAATGGGAGGGTTTTGCATGAGCCATCGTTTGCCCGCTGGCGGGCGGTTGATCGACCGCGCGCGCCCGCAAAACTTCACCTTCAACGGCAAATCCCTGACGGGTTTCCATGGCGATACGGTCGCCGCCAGCCTGCTGGCCAATGACCAGATGCTGCTGGGCCGGTCGTTCAAATACCACCGCCCGCGCGGGGTTGTGGCGGCGGGTGCGGAAGAACCCAACGCGCTGCTGGGCCTTGGGCAGGGCAACCAGTATGAACCGAACCAATGCGCCACGACGACGGAACTGTTTGACGGGCTGCAGGCCCAAAGCCAGAACCACTGGCCCTCTTTGGAATTCGACCTTTTATCCGTCAATAATCTTGTGCCGCAATTTCTGACGGCGGGGTTTTATTACAAGACATTCCTGCGCCCGCGCGCCTTCTGGAAACATGTCTATGAACCCCTCATCCGCCGCTCGGCGGGGTTGGGCAAGGCGCCTGCGCCTGATGCGCGCGACCCTGACCGGTATGAACAGATCTACGCGTTTTGCGATATTCTGGTGCTTGGCGGGGGCATTGCCGGGTTGCAGGCGGCGCTAACTGCGGCCCAGACTGGCGCCAAGGTCACGCTGTGGGAACAAACCGCCCATTGGGGCGGGCGCGCGCCTGTGGACGGTGTGCAGATCAACGGACAGCCCGCGCAGGACTGGATCACGGCCGCTGTGGCGCAGTTGCAGGGCATGGATAATGTGCAACTGCGCAGCCGCTGCATGGGGGCGGGGGTGCATGATCATGGCTATGTGCTGGGCTATGAACGTGTGGCCGATCATAAGCCGGGCACGGATGCGCCCCGTCACCGGCTGTGGCGCATGCGCGCGCGCCAGATCATCACCGCCACCGGGGCCATTGAACGCCCGCTGTCCTTCGCGGGAAATGATGTGCCCGGTGTCATGCTGGCCAGTGCCCTGCGCGATTATATTGTGAATTACGCTGTTGCACCGGGCAAGCGTGTCGTGGTGGTCACCAATAATGATGATGCTTACCGCAGTGCCATCGCCGCGCATGATGCGGGACTGGATGTGGCCGCGATCATTGACCCGCGCGCTGTTGCGTCGGGCGATCTGCCCGCGCGTGCGCGTGCCTTGGGGATAGAGGTTCTGGAAGGGCGCGCCATCCGTAAGGTCAAGGGGGGCAAGCGCGTAACAGGCGTGGAAATCTGCCGTCAGGACAGCAGCGGCGGCGTGGTCGAACGCAGCATTGATTGCGATGCGGTCGCCATGTCGGGCGGCTGGTCGCCGGTGGTGCATCTGTGGTCGCATTGCGGGGGCAAATTGCTGTGGGACGCGGGCGGCAGCTATTTCCGCCCCGACCCTGCGCGCCCGCCACTGGGTGCGGATGGGGCGGGGTTTGTGCGTGCCTGCGGGGCGGCCAATGGTGAATTGCACGATGTCCTGAGTGATGCCCATGCCAGCGCCGTATCTGCCGCGCAGGCCGTGGGGGCGGATGGCCAGCCCGCGGCCCCCGCACAATTGCAAACCCCGATTGAAGGGGCGATGCAGCCCGTCTGGATGATGCCCGCGCAGGCCAGCTATGATCTGCGCATGAAAATGTGGCTGGATTATCAGAATGATGTGAAAGTGTCTGACGTGCAGCTTGCTGCGCGCGAAGGCTTCCAATCCGTGGAACATGCCAAGCGCTATACCACGCTCGGCATGGCCACGGACCAAGGGAAACTTAGCAATATCAACGGTCTGGCCGTGCTTTCTGATGCGTTGGGTCAGCCCATCCCTGCCACTGGCACAACAACCTTCCGCCCCCCCTATACGCCTATTTCCCTTGGGGCCATCGCCGCCGAGGCACGCGGCGCGATTTTCCAACCCCTGCGGCGCAGCCCTGTGCATGACTGGCATGCGGCCAATGGCGCGGATTGGGAACCTGTGGGCCAGTGGCGGCGGCCATTCGCCTATATGCAGGCGGGGGAATCCCGCCATGCAGCCGTCAACCGCGAAGTGAAAAACACCCGCGAAAATGTCGGCCTGCTGGATGCGTCCACCCTTGGCAAGATACTGGTGCGCGGGCCGGATGCGGGCCGTTTTCTGGACATGCTCTATACCAACATGATCAGCACGCTGAAGCCCGGCAAATGCCGCTACGGGCTGATGTGCAATGAAAACGGCTTCCTGATGGATGACGGCGTTGTCGCGCGGCTGGACTCGGACAGTTTCCTTGTGCATACCACCAGCGGCGGGGCGGATCATATCCATGCGTGGATGGAAGACTGGCTGCAATGCGAATGGTGGGACTGGCAGGTGCATATTGTCAACCTGACAGAACAATTCGCGCAATTCGCGGTTGTCGGCCCCAAAGCGCGCGCGCTGCTGGAGCGTTTGGGCGGAATGGATGTCAGCCGCGAAGCGCTGCCCTTCATGGAATGGTGTGAAGGTGTGCTGGCTGGGTTCAGCGCCCGCGTGTTCCGCATCAGTTTCTCGGGGGAGTTGTCTTTTGAAATTGCCGTGCCTGCGGGGCAGGGCAGGGCATTCTGGGACAGGCTGATGGCGGAAGGCGCTGATCTGGGCATCATGCCCTACGGGACAGAAGCGCTGCATATTCTGCGCGCCGAAAAGGGCTTCATCATGATTGGCGATGAAACCGATGGCACTGTCATTCCCCAGGATCTGGGGCTTGATTGGGCGATCAGCAAGAAAAAGGCAGATTTTCTGGGCAAGCGCGGCATGGAACGCGAAGCGATGGTCAACCCGGATCGCTGGAAACTGGTTGGCGTTGAAACGCTGGACGGGACAGTGTTGCCCCATGCCGCACTGGCCGTGACAGGGGGCAAGAACGCCAATGGGCAGGCCGCGACCGAGGGGCGCGTGACGTCAACCTATTATTCCGCCAATCTGGGGCGGGGCATTGCCATGGCGCTGGTCCGCAACGGCCCCGCCCGGCTGGGGCAGGTGCTGACTTTCGCAGGTGATGGCGGCAAGGACATCAAGGCGCGGATCATCGACCCCGTGCTGATTGACAAGGAAGGTGCGAAGCAAAATGTCTGACACGATCACCAGTGCGCTGTCGGGCGCGCAGTTTGCAGGCTTTGTCACCGTGTCCGAGGGGGGCTTGCGCGGCATGATCACCCTGCGCGGGGATTTGTCGTCAGATGCGCTCGCGCGCGCGGTGGCCGATACCACGGGGCTGGACATACCCGCGCAGCGCCGCGTCACCCATGCAGGTGCGATGGCGGCCGCGTGGATGTCCCCAGATGAGCTGTTGTTGATGCTGCCCTATGATCAGGCGGGGGCCATGGCCGACAAGCTGGCCGCAGCGCTGGCGGGGGAATTCGCAACTGTGGCCAATACGTCCGATGCCCGCGCGGTGTTCACGCTGCAAGGGGCGGGCGTGTGTGATGCGCTGGCCAAAATCTGCCCGGTGGATTTCAGCGAATTCGCGCAAGGCGACATTCGCCGCACCCGCGCGGCACAAGTGGCGGCTGCGGTCTGGATGTCGGGGCCTGATCAGGTGACGCTTCTGTGTTTCCGGTCGGTCGCGCAGTATATGTTCGACCTGTTATGCGCAGCGGCGGCACCGGGGTCTGAACCTGCGCTTTATGCTTGATAAATCAGGGTGTTTGGCAGGAATTCGCGCTGTGCCCCTTGACGTTCGCGCCCTCAAGGCTCTTATTCAGGGCAGACGCGAACCCATAACCGAAAGAGGTAGACCATGGCTTTTGAACTTCCTGACCTTCCGTATTCGCATGATGCGCTGGCCGATCTGGGCATGAGCCGCGAAACGCTGGAATTCCACCATGACATTCACCACAAGGCCTATGTCGACAATGGCAACAAGCTGATTGCCGGCACCGAATGGGACGGCAAATCGGTAGAAGACATCATCACCGGCACCTATCAGTCCGGCGCTGTGGCGCAAACCGGCATCTTCAACAATGCCAGCCAGCACTGGAACCATGTGCAGTTCTGGGAAATGATGGGTCCGGGCACTGGCGGCATGCCGGGCGAGCTGGAGCGCGCGCTGACCGAAAGTTTCGGGTCTGTGGACAAGTTCAAGGAAGAATTTTCTGCCGCAGGGGCCGGGCAATTCGGGTCGGGCTGGTGCTGGCTGGTCAAGGACAAGGACGGGTCGCTGAAGGTGACCAAGACCGAAAACGGCGTGAACCCGCTGTGCTTCGGGCAAACCGCGCTTTTGGGCTGCGATGTGTGGGAACACAGCTATTACATTGATTTCCGCAACAAACGCCCTGCCTATTTGACCAATTTCCTTGAAAAGCTGGTCAACTGGGAAAATGTCGCATCGCGCATGTGATTTTCGCGCCAGTGGAATGAAAAAGGGGTGCCCGTTCGGGTGCCCCTTTTTCTATGTAGCTTGCGCGAAAGGGGGCGTATCAGATGGGGTGCAGGGGGTCGTATATGGCCTGAAGCTGCCCTTCACCCCTGGACTAAGCCCGCGCACTCGGCGGGCCGGGGTCTGCCGATCCGACGCCAGTGAAGTTCACTTTATGCGGGCGGCATACTCCGACTTTCAAGGCTTGGCGTGCTACCAGAGTAATCGGCAGGCCGCGGGACGGCCCGCCGATGGCGCGGCGGCCTGCGGCCTTTGCTCCGCGCCTTGGGGCGTTCCCGACGTCCCCTACGGGCCCTTCATCCCCACCCCTCAGGGCAATATCTGCAACCAGATCCAGCCTGTGACAATCACGCCCGCAGTGCCAATCAGCACTGCGGATGCCGCCACCCGCTTGGCCCGCCCGTAAAGATTGGCAAACACATAGGCATTCACCCCCGGCGCCATGGCCGCAGTCACCACGGCAGAGCGCATGCCTTGCGTGCCAACCCCCAGCAGATGCGCCAGCCCGAAGGTGATGGCAGGATGCACGACCAGCGACAAGCCAACGACAAAGCCAATGGTGCGCAAATCGCCTTCGGGGCGGTAGCGATACAGCACCCCCCCCAGCCCGAACAGCGCGGCAGGCAAGGCCGCGCGCACCATCATATCCAGCGCCTGATCCATAACGCCGGGAATGGGCAGGCCCGTCAGGTTGACAATGAACCCCAGCGTAATACCGATGACCAGCGCATTGCGAAACATCGCCTTGAGCACCCGCGCGCCAGTATCACGCAAGCGGCCCCCACGGTTGCGCACCAGTTCCATGGCGGTAATGCCAATCCCGTAGCAAATGGGCGAATGCACCGCGATGATGGCGAAATTCGCGGCCAGCGCATCAGGCCCGTAGGCGCGTTCGGTAATCGGCAGGCCCAGCAGCAGCGAATTTGAAAACAACGCGACAAACCCTATGGCCACGCAATCTTCCCAGTCGCGGCCAAACAGCCACCGCGCCCCCGAAAACCCCAGCACGAAACAGATGATTGCCCCCGCATAGAAGCTGGCCAGCAGCCGCAGATCGAATTCCTGCCCCAGATCCAGCCGCGCAATGGCCACGAACAGCAGGCAGGGAATGGCGAAATTCTGGGTAAACAGCACCACACCATCGACTTGGGCATCGTTCAGCAGATTGCGCCAGCGCGCCACATAGCCAAAGCCTATGATCAGGAAGACTGGCAGAATAACATTCGCCAGCGCCTGCATCAGATATCAAGCCGAAGCACCATACCATCAAAGGCAGGTGTCACATGGGCCGGGGTTTCCGCATCCACCGCCGCATAATCCAGATCAATATGCATATTCGTCAGAACTGCCTGTTTGGGGGCGGCGCGCGCGATCCAGTCCAGCGTCATGTCCAGATGTGCATGGGTCGGGTGGGGTTTGCGACGCAACGCGTCTACAATCCAGATATCCAGCCCGTCCAGCAGTGTCCAGCTTTCGGGATAAATTTCGACCACATCGGGGGTATAGGCCAGCCCGCCTGCCCGAAAACCAAGCGCATCGATGGACCCATGGTTCAGGCGCATCGGGTGCAACACCAGTGGCCCGCCAGCGCCGTCAATGGTAATCGCGCCATCAATCGTGTGCATGTCCAGGATCGGCGGATAGGGGGACCCGACGGGCTGGGTGAACGCATAGCCAAAGCGCGAATACAGCGCATCCTGTGTGGCGCCATCGGCCCAGACTGCCAGCCGCGTGCCGGTGTTGAACACCAGTTGGCGCAAATCATCAATGCCATGGACATGATCGGCATGGGAATGGGTGAACACCACCCCGTCCAGCCGCCCGATTCCCGCATCCAGCAATTGCGCGCGCATGTCAGGCGATGTGTCGATCAAAACCTGCGTGCGGCCATCCTTGGTGATGCGTTCCAGCAGCAGCGAACAGCGCCTGCGGGCGTTGCGCGGGTTGTCAGGGTCGCAATCGCCCCAATGCCCGCCCAGACGGGGCACCCCGCCAGATGATCCGCAGCCCAGAATCGTGGCGCGCAGTTCCGCCATTATGCAGCCTTCCAGAACAGACGGTCAAAATTCGCTGATGTCGCTGCAGCAAAATCGGCATACTCCATCCCGAACGCCTGCGCTGCGATTTGTGCGGTATGCACTGTGTAGGCGGGTTCATTGCGCCTGCCGCGATGGGGGGGCGGGGCCAGATAGGGGGCGTCAGTTTCCACAAGAATACGCTCCAGCGGGGCGGCGGTGAAAATGTCGCGCAGCGCCGCACTTTTGGGAAAGGCCGCAATGCCCGACATGGACAAATAAAACCCCAGGTCCAGCGCCGCGCGCGCCAGTTCCGCACTGGAGGAAAAGCAATGCATCACGCAGTTATAGGGGCCGGCGCGGTATTCATCGGTCAGAATGCGGGCCATGTCGTCATCTGCATCGCGGGCGTGGATGATCAGCGGCAGGCGCGTCTGGCGCGCGGCCTCTATGTGGATGCGCAGGCTTTCTTGCTGCATATCCTTGCTGTCGGCGGTGTAGTGGTAATCCAGCCCCGACTCCCCAATGCCCACCATTTTCGGGTGCGCCGCCAAGGCCACCAGTTCGGCAACGCTTGCCATGGGTTCATCGGCCACACTCATGGGGTGGGTGCCTGCGGCAAAGAACACACTGTCATAGGTTTCTGCGATGGCCTGAACCTGCGGCAGGTTGCGCAATTTGGTGCAGATGGTGACCATGCGCGTGACACCGGCCGCATGTGCGCGGTCAATAACCGCGTCCAGTTCCGCTGAAAGTTCAGGGAAATCAAGGTGGCAATGGCTGTCGACAATCCGGGGTTGGGGCATGAACACTCCGCGCATGTGATCAAAGGAACTTGCGTACCTCTGTTTCGGTTTGCAAGACCATATCAAGCACCAGCGCGGCAGGGTCAAGGTTGACTGCGCGCCCGTGCCGTGCGCGCGCCCCCAAACGCTGGGCCAGTCCCGCATAGGCGCGCGCGGCCCCGTCATGGGGGGCAAGGCGCGCCAGAAGGGCCGCTTCGCCCGGCACGGCCTCGGGTCCTGGTCCCACAATGCCCGCGCGGGCCAGCCGCGCCAGAAACAGGTCATATAATGTCAACAGCAGGTCGAACCGTGCGTCATTGCCCTTGCCGGTTGTCATGTCGGCCAGCGCAAGGGCGGCTTGCCGGTCCAGCCGGGGCAGCCCTGCAAACAGCGTGACCAGCCGCTGATACATCTCCGCGCCCCCGCCTTGTGCCAGTGACACTGCCGCCCCCACGGACCCGCCGGACAATTCCGCCAAGGCCTGCGGCGCGTCTGAAATACCTGCCTGTTCAAGTGCTAAGTGGAAATCCTGCCCCTGCAACGGGTGCAGCCGCAAGTCCCGGCAGCGCGACCGGATGGTGGGCAACAGCCGCGAGGGTTGATGCGCGACCAGCAGCAGCGTTGCATTTGCAGGCGGTTCTTCCAGCGCTTTCAGCAGCGCATTGGCCGCGTTGGCGTTCATGTCATCGGCGGCATCCACGATGACCACGCGCCGCCCCCCGTCGGTGGCTGACAGTCCGAAAAACCCGTGCAGCTTGCGCATGACATCCACGGTAATGTCGCGGCGCAGATTGCCCTTGTCATCGCGTCCGCGCCGAATGACCAGAAGCCCGCCATCCGCACCCGCACGCACCCGCCTGACGATGGGGTGGTCTTCGGGCATGTCCAGCGTGTGCGCGGCAGATATACTGTTCCCGTCCAGTGAACTGGCCAGCAGAAATCGCGCGATTTTCCACGCCAAGGTTGCCTTGCCCACCCCGCGCGGGCCAGAGATCAGCCAGCCATGGTGCAACCTGCCGGAAGTGACGGCCTGCAAGAAGGCGCTTTCTGCCGCGTGCTGGCCAAACAGAACGGGCGTCTGGCGCGGATGGGGGGCACCTTCCAACTGGTCGGGCAATGGCAGGTCGGCGGCATCGCTCATGCGCGCGCAACCATGAAGGCGCGTGTGGCGGCCAGCACATCGGCGCTGATGGCGGCCATGTCGCGCGCGCCGTCAATGACCTGCACACGGGCAGGGGCCATGCGTGCAAGGTCCAGAAACCCCGTGCGCAAGGTTTCCTGAAACCCTGCGCCCATGTCTTCAAAGCGGTCCTCGCCCGTCTGGCGGGCAAGCCCGCGCGCCAATGCGGCGCGCGCGTCCATGTCGATAAGAAATGTCAGGTCAGGCTCAATGCCTATGACCATGTCATGCAACTGGTCCACCAGCGGGCGCAGGCTGGCGCGCGCGGCCCCCTGATAGACGCGGGTTGAATCCGCGAAGCGGTCGCAAATGACGACAGCGCCGCGCGCCAATGCGGGCAGAACGGTTTTTTCCAGATGGTCGCGCCGCGCGGCATTGAACAGCAGGATTTCGGTTTCGGGCGACCAGCGGTCTGCGTCGCCCGCGACCAGCAAGGCGCGGATGGCTTCCGCGCCCGTTGACCCGCCCGGTTCGCGCGTCAGCACCACATCCTGCCCGCCCGCCTGCAAGGACGCTGCCAATGCGCGGGCCTGCGTGGATTTTCCAGACCCGTCTATACCTTCGAAGGTCAGGAAAATGCCGGTTTGCGGACGCTGCAGCATGCCTAGTTCAGCGCCTCTTGTCCGGCACCGCGAATTTTGGTGACCAGACGCGCCGCCGCCGCTTGTGCGCGCACGCGAAAGCCCCCTTCGGCCACATCTGCGCCCGCGACCAACGGAATGCGAATTTGCGCCATGTCGGGAATGTCGACCAGCAGTTCCCCAAGCGGGGTTCCCGCAACAACGGGGGCGGGCACCGGCGCATCATAGACGACCTGCGCGTCCAGATTGCGTGCGCCGATGGCAGGCACCAGCGCGCGGGCTTCGCTGGCGACCACCAGCGGCACCGTATCCGCAGCGCCCAACCAGACAGGGGCCTGGGCCATGACCTGGCCTTCGCGGGCGACGGTCACTTGCGCGAACTGGCGAAACGCCCAGTTGATGATGGCTTCCGCTTCCTGCACGCGGGCGCGTTCGCTGTCCAGCCCGCCAAAGGCGAAGATGATGCGACGATCCCCTTGTTTTACGGACCCGGTCAGCGAATACCCTGCCGCTGATGTGAAGCCGGTTTTCAACCCGTCCAGCCCGACACCGGCATTCAGCAGCGGCACGCGGTTGGGCTGTGTGATGCCGTTCCATGTGAATTCGGATTCCGACAGGTAGGGGTAGTATTGCGGATATGTGCTGATGATATGTTCGGCCAGAATGCCCAGATCGCGCTTGGACATCAGGTGGTTGGGGTCCGGCCACCCCGATGCATTGGCGATGGTGGTGTTGCGCATGCCCAGTTCGCGCGCGCGCCGCGTGGCCATTTGTGCAAACGCGTCTTCTGTGCCTGCCAGCCCTTCGGCCACGACCACCGTTGCATCATTGCCCGACAGAACCGCAATTCCCCGGATCAGGTCTTCGGCGGTGGGGCGGTCGGTGGGTTCCAGAAACATGCGCGACCCGCCCATCTGATAGGCGCGCGGTGACACGGTGAAGGTGGTGTCCAGCGACAGGCGGCCATCTTCCAGCGCCTCGAACAGCATCAGCAATGTCATCAGTTTCGACATGGACGCAGGCGGCAAGGGCACATCGGCGGCCTTGTCCAGCAAGACCGTTCCCGTGGCCAGATCGCGCACATAGGCCGAGGACGCGCGGGTTTCAAACCCTGCAACGGTTTGCGCCACGCCCTGTTGCCCGCCAAGCCCCGTCAGGCCCAGCGTGCCGCAGACAAGGCCAATCAAAGGGGTCCGAAGTGAAATGCGCATCATGTCTGTCCCGCTTGCTGTGTGCCTGTCCTGTCCCGGTCGGTTCCCCAAGGCAGGCTGTTGATCATGTCCCTGCGCGGCCTAGCGGCGCACGGTATAGGCGTCATTGAACCCCAAGGATTTGACTTGTTCAAGGATTTGTCGGCGTTCTTCGGCAGTGGCGGCAGGGCCGACGGTTACGCGCCAATAGGCATTGCCCTGTGCGCTGCCGGACGTCACGCGCGCGGGCAAGCCTGAAGCGCGCGCCATGGATTGGGCGCGCCCCGCATTCGCTTCGACGCTGAAAATACCAAGCTGGATGAAGGGGCGGTCCAGCGTGCTGGCCGGTTGTGGGGCGCGCGGGGTTGGGGGCTGTGCTTGTGTGGCCTGTGCTTGTTGGGCGGGGCTTGGCCCGCCGGGCGGTGCTGCGGGATCATCAAGCGCTGTTGTTTCCACCCCCGCTGCCGCTGGCGCAGGGTCCGCATTGCGCGAAAATATCCGCGAGAACAGCCCACGGCGCGGTTGCGGCGCAGCGTCTTCTTCGTCTGGCGGCATGGCAATCAGCGTAACATCGCCCGGCTGCGGCGCCGCGCGGGGCGTTGGCGCGCTGGGGGCGGGGGTGGCGGCTGCTTGCTGCGCCACGTCATCTTCTGCGGTGGGGGCGGCTGCGGGCGCAGGGGCCGCAACGCGCACATCTTCGGTGCGCAGGGCTACGATTTCAAGCGTTGTGGGCGCACCTGCCAGCATGGACACGGCCGCGGCGGCATCGGCGGATACCTGAAACACAGGCCCCGGATTCATGCGTTCGCGCCGAAACAGGGCCCCGACAGTTTGCTGCCCGTTTTCGGTGTTGCGAATAATTACGCGTTCGGGGTCACGCACGTCAGGATGGGCCACCCACACCCCGCCAAGGGATGGGCGACCATCCCAAAGCCCTGCGTCGCGTTTTGAAAACACCTCTGGTGCCTCGACATCGCGTTCGGCGGTTTGCGTGGCCGCGCGCGTGGCATTCTCCCCGCCCGGGGAGGTGCCCCCCGTGCCATCCATGCAGCCTGCAAGACTGACAGTCAGAACCATACCCATACCAAATGTGACGAAACGACTGCGTTGCATTCTGCCCTCTTTGCCTTTGACCCGGCCTGATCTTGTGTCAGGTTGTCGGGATGTGTCCGCGTGGCGGCGTGGCGCATCTATACACCATGACGGGAATTTTCCACAGTCCAAAACCTGCGCCCTGACACCATCTTGCGCGTTTTAGCGCCTGCCCGTGGCCAGGGAAAGCTACAGTTGCGTGAACGCCACAGGCCCGCGCTGGCCCGTCAGCTTTCGTCGCGCCAGCGATTGACCAGCGGATAGCGCCGGTCCAGCCACAACGCGCGATTGCTAAGCCGGGGGCCGGGCGCGGATTGATACCGTTTCCATTCCGAGATGTAGATCAGGTGTTCCACCCGCTTGACCACCTCGCGGTCAAAACCGCGCGCCACCAGATCCGCCACAGACAGGTCATTGTCGATCAACCCTTCCAGAATGGCGTCCAGCACATCATAGGGGGGCAGGCTGTCATCATCGCGCTGGCCCTCGCGCAGTTCTGCCGACGGGGGTTTGTCGATAATGCGCGGCGGGATGGCGTGGCCCTGGGGGCCTTTCATCCAGTCGCGGAACTGCGCGTTGCGCCAGCGGCATGTTTCAAAGACGCGGGATTTATACATGTCCTTGATGGGGTTGTAGCCCCCGTTCATGTCCCCGTAAATCGTGGCATAGCCCACCGCCAGTTCGGACTTGTTGCCCGTTGTCAGCAACAATGCGCCTGTCTTGTTGGACACAGCCATCAGAATGGTGCCGCGCAGGCGCGATTGCAGGTTTTCTTCGGTCACATCGGGGGCATGGCCCGCAAATAGCGGCGCAAGCGCGTCTGTAAGTGCTGCGCGCGGGCCTTCTATGCCCACTTCATCCAGCCGTGTGCCAAGCGCGCGGGCCAGATCTGCCGCATCTTCGAGCGACTGCGCCGAGGTGTATTCCGACGGAAGCATGATGCAATGCACATTCGCCGCGCCGATTGCGTCTGCCGCGATGGTGGCCACCAATGCCGAATCAATCCCGCCCGACAGGCCCAGAACCACCTTGGAAAAGCCGGATTTCCCAAGATAGTCGCGCAGCCCCACGACCATGGTGCGGTAATCCTGTTCCAGCGTGTCGGGCAAATGCGCGCGCACCCCCGTCTGTGCGCGCCAGCCGTCCGGGCTGCGCGTGAAATCCAGCGTGGCCATGGCTTCTTCATGCGCGGGCAGTTGCAGCGCCAGTTGTCCACCGGGGTTCAGCACAAAACTGGCCCCGTCAAACACCTGATCATCCTGCCCGCCCACAAGGTTCAGATACACCAGTGGCAACCCTGTTTCGGTAACACGCGCGACCATATGCGCCAGCCGCGTGTCGTAGCGCCCCTGCGCATAGGGCGACCCGTTGGGCACCAGCAACAGTTCCGCGCCGGACTCCGCCTGCGCCTCGGCCACGTCATCAAACCAGGCGTCTTCGCAAATGGGGGTGCCAATGCGCAACGGACCCGCGACATAGGGGCCTGAAATATCGCCTGAGGCAAACAGCCGCTTTTCGTCGAAGACGCTGGTATTTGGCAAATGGTGTTTGCGAATGACACTGCGCACATGGCCCCCGCCCAGCACGGCCCAACAATTATACAATGCCCCGTCCTGCACCAGCGGCACACCGATTCCCATCAATGGCCCATCGGCGCAATCGCGCGCCAGCGCGTCCAGCGCGGCGCGCAGATCGGCCTGAAAGGCCGGTCGCCACACCAGATCCTGTGTCTGGTAGCCTGACAAAAACATTTCGGGCAAGGCCAGCATATCGGCGCCCGCATCGCGCGCCTGCGCCCATGCCGTGCGTGCGCGTGCAGCATTTCCTGCTATATCCCCAAGCACCGGGTTCAGTTGCCCAAGGGTCAGGCGAAAGCGGTCTGTCATGAAAATGCCCCGACGGATGATTTTTGTTCCACATATCACGTTGTTCGGCCAAGGAAAGGGGCGCAAGCCCAAAGGAAAGCACTTGCCAGCCCGAATGCCCCTGACTAGGCTCTCGCACAATGAACAGACAGGGAGTAATGCGTCATGGCCTTCAGAATGGTCACTGTGCCGGTTTTTGCAGTTGCCTGCGGATTGGCCCTTGCGGTTCCGGCCTTGGCGCAGGTCGATGGGGTCATGACCCGCCAGTATGAAGATGGCGGTATCTATGAAGGGGCATTCCGCGACGGGCTGCAGCACGGTCAGGGCACCTATCGCCTGCCCAACGGGTTTGAATATACCGGTAACTGGGTCGATGGCGAAATCAGCGGCGCAGGCGTCGCGCGCTACCCGTCGGGTGCCGTCTATGAAGGGGCCTTCAGCGCGGGCCGCCCGCATGGCACAGGGAAGATGACTTTCGCGGACGGCTCCACCTACGAAGGGGACTGGCGCGATGGCGCGATCGAAGGGCAGGGCACCCGCGTTTTCCCTAATGGATCAGTGTTCGAGGGCAGCTTCGTCGCAGGCCAACCCCACGGCACGGGTATTTTGAACCGCCCCGACGGCTACCGTTATGACGGGGACTGGGTCGCGGGGCAGCGTCAGGGGCAAGGGCGCATCACCTACCCTGATGGCGCGGTCTATGAAGGCGGAATGCAAGCCGATCTGCGCCATGGAACCGGCAGGCTGACGCGCCCCGACGGGTTGGTGTATGACGGGGGCTGGGCCGATGGGCAGCTTTCGGGCGAAGGGGTGCTGACACAACCCAATGGCGATGTGCATACCGGCGAATTCCGCGATGGCCAGCGCAATGGCGCGGCGCGTGTCGAACAGGCCGATGGTCTGGTGTTCGAAGGGCAGTTTGTCAATGACCAGCGCGACGGCGAAGGCCGCCTGACAGGGCCGGACGGCTATTTATACGAGGGCAGCTGGGTTGCCGGCCGTATCGAAGGCAATGGCCGCCTGACCCAACCGGACGGGTCCGTATATGAAGGGCAGTTTCGTAATGGCCTGCCGGACGGGACAGGGCAAATCAGCTATGCGGACGGCTCCAGCTATGAGGGGGAATGGTCCGAAGGGCAATTCCACGGTCAGGGCCGTGCGGTCTATGCGGATGGCACCGAATATGAAGGCCAGTTCCTGCGTGGCCTGTCCGATGGCGAGGGGGTGATAACCTTCGCTGACGGGCGCATCTATCGCGGCGCGTTCGCTGGTGGTGAACTGCACGGTCAGGGTGAAATGACCTATCCTGACGGGTCCGTTTACGTTGGCAGCTTTTCAGAAGGGGCGCGCGACGGGCAGGGGCGAATTGAATTGGCGGACGGGTTCACCTATGACGGGGAATGGGCGTCAGGGCGTATTGAAGGGCGCGGTATTGCGACCTATGATACGGGCGATATTTATGAAGGGGAATTCCGTGACGGCCAGCGCCATGGGCAAGGAACATTGCGCTACGCCACAGGAGAGGTTTTGTCCGGTGACTGGGAGGACGGTCGTATGACTGTGCGCGACGAGGAATAAACTTGCCGCGCAGATCGGACAAATCAGGCCGCCTTCGGGCGGCCTGATGCATTTTCTAGTGACCAGATGTGATGTGGTCATTGGCCTTCAGGTGACACACTCTAACCCTTTATGTCGCATGTCTGTACGCGCAAAACCGGCGCCCGCTTTTGCGCGACATGCTTAATGCGGGCGTGGTGGGCTGCATGGAAACCGGGTTGCACATCGCCTGACGCTTGCCATCTGATCGGGGGGGGGGGGGGGGAAAAGG
>NZ_JBQTCF010000048.1:0-19664 GCF_052379845.1 Roseinatronobacter sp. NSM
TCCATAGACACCACCGAAGCCTTCGACTGGAACCGCATTCTTGCCATGTCCGTGCTGGCGTTGCTGCCTGCCCTGATCGTTTTCTTCATGGCGCAACGATATTTCATCGAGGGTATTTCGGTGGGGGGAGTGAAAGGATAATCTTATGGCACGTCTGCAAATCAGGAACCTTGAAAAAACTTATGCCAATGCCTTCAAGGCGGTGCATGGCATAAATCTGGATGTGAATGACGGCGAGTTCATGGTGCTGGTGGGCCCTTCGGGCTGCGCGAAATCCACCACATTGCGCATGATCGCAGGGCTGGAAAGCATATCGGGCGGGGATGTGGTGATCGGCGACAGGGTCGTGAACCGCCTGCAACCGGGCGAACGCGGCATTGCAATGGTGTTCCAGAACTACGCGCTTTATCCGCATATGAAGGTGCGCAAGAACCTGTCTTTCGGGCTGCGCCTGCAAGGGGCGCCCAAGGCGGAAATCGCGCGCAAAACCGCCGAGGTGGCGCGGATTCTGGAAATTGAGGAATTGCTTGACCGCCTGCCAAAGCAGCTTTCCGGGGGGCAGGCACAGCGCGTGGCGCTGGGACGTGCGCTGATCAAGCAACCCAAGGTGTTCTTGTTCGATGAACCGCTGTCTAACCTTGATGCGAAGCTGCGCGCCTCCATGCGTGTGCGGATCACCGATTTGCACAAACGCCTGAAAGCGGAAGGCATGTCTTCAACGGTTGTCTATGTCACCCATGACCAGACCGAAGCCATGACCATGGGTGACCGGATCTGTGTGATGAAGGATGGCCATATCATGCAGGTGGCCGACCCCAAGACACTGTATGACCGGCCAGAAAATGCCTTCGTTGCGGGGTTCATCGGCAGCCCGGAAATGAACCTTGTGAATGGCAGGCAGACAGGAAATCAATTCGTCATCGGTGGTCAGAACCTGACCCTGCCAGATGAACTGATGGCCCGGATGACGGCGGGGCAGGCAGACACAGTGACGCTGGGCATACGTCCCCAACATTTCCGCCTTGGCGCGGATCAGGGGCTACAGGCGCAACTCGTCGGGGCTGAATTCATGGGCCATGAGGTTGTGCTGCATCTTGATGTCAGCGGCGCGCGCATGGTCGCGGTCATTGCGGCGGCAGATTATGCGGGAATGGACCGCGGCGCACCTGTCATGCTCAGTCTTGAACACGGCTGCGCGCATGTTTTCGACCAACATGGACGGAATATTTCGCTGCCCCGCATTCACTAAAACACACTTTAGCAACGGAGGAGGACAACAATGAAACTGCTAAGCACAACACTTCTGGCAAGCCTGCTTGCAACAGGGGCCGCGGCAGAAACGCTACGCATGTCATGGTGGGGGGGCGATGCCCGCCATGCCCAAACCCAAGAAGCGCTGAATTATTGCGGGCCAAAACTGGGCCATATGATTGATGCCGAATTCACCGGCTGGTCGGGCCATCAGGAACGGATTACCACCCAGATTGCAGGCCGCACCGAGGCGGATATCATGCAGATCAACTGGCCATGGCTGCCGCTGTTTTCGCGCGACGGGACGGGGTTTGTCGATCTGTATGACCACAGCGACATCATCGATTTGTCACAGTTTACAGAAACCCAGCTTGCGGGGGGCGAAGTGGGCGGCAAGCTGAACGGTATTCCGGTCTCGACCACCGGGCGCGTCTACATGTTCAATAAAACGACCTTTGAGAAGGCAGGGCTGGAGGTGCCGACCACATGGGAAGACGTGATTGCCGCCGCCCCGGTCCTGCGCGCGCAACTGGGCCAAGACTATTACCCATTCGAGGCAGCAGGCCTGAATGCCATCTTCCTTGTGTCAATGGCCGTCACCCAGGCCACCGGCAAGGACCTGATCGACCCTGAAACCCTGGCAGTCGCATGGACCGAGGAAGAATTGATTGAAGGTATCCGCTTCTATGAACGGCTGGTCGACGCAGGCGCAATCCGCAGTTGGCCGCAAGTGGCGGGCGAAGGCAATATTGAACTGTTCGAAATGCGCGGCTGGTCAGATGGCCGGATCGCGGGCACCTATGAATGGGACTCGGCCTATGCGAAATATGCCGATCCGCTTGGGGCCGATCAGGAACTGGTGCCTGTGCGGATGTTGATGACAGAAGGGGCCGTGACCGAAGCAACCTATTCCAAGCCGTCGATGCTGTTTTCCATCTCGCGCAATTCCGCCCATCCGGAAGCGGCTGCCGAAATCATCAACTGTCTTCTGAATGATCCCCAAGCCATCGAAATTCTAAGCGACTCGCGCGGGGTTCCGGCCAGCAAGGTGGCGTTTGGGTTGCTGAACGACAAGGACCTTATCAACCCCAATGTCGCGGCAGCCAATGCTATTGTGCTGTCCGGCAGCGGGCCTGTCGTTTCCTCGTTCAATGAACACCCGCGTGTGCGCGATGTGTTCCGCGATGCCTTGGAAAATGTCGCCTATGGCCAGATCAGCGCAGAAGAAGCGGCCGCCGAAATCATCGCTGGGATAAACCGCGCGCTGCGGCAGTTCCGGTCCTGACCATCTGGCCAATGCATGCGCATGCGCATGCGTTGGCCTTCAAACCGAATTGCAGACCCCATGACCCAGATAGAGCTTCTGGCAGTGACGCCGCGCGTGGCTGCCCTGCGCCTGAATGTGCCCAAGGCACGCTATCACCTGCCTGCCGCGCGGAGCTGGCGACTGTCCGGCCCCGCCCTTGTGCGTGCGGGCCAAACCGACCGTGCCGTGACCGTGCTGCACGATTTGCCGCCGGGTGCTGTGCTTGTGTTCGAAGCCGAAGGTCTGGGGCAATTGTCCTTCACCATGCCCGGTTGCACAGGGTCCGTCACACTGGATGACCCGACGCATGCGCAAAGTTTGCTCGACAATCTGCCCGATGGTGGCACATTGATCGTTCCTGCAGGCACATGGCAGGTAACACCGCTGCTAATTCCGTCTGACCGGCATATTTACCTTGAACACGGTGCCCGGCTTATGGCGCCTGACCACCGCGCGGCGTTTCCAATTCTGACCGCAGAACAGGGCGGTAGCTGGGAAGGGCTTGGTGAACCCTGCTACCGCGCCGTCCTGACCGCGATCAAGGCGGCCAACATCACCATATCAGGGCCGGGGCTGGTGGATGGTGGCGGCGCGCGCGGGGATTGGTGGACATGGCCCAAAGGCACCCGCAACGGCGCGCGCCGTGCGCGGCTGCTGCATCTGATAGGCTGCAAGGATGTAACCGTGCTTGGCCCCACCCTGACCAATTCGCCAAGCTGGACTGTGCATCCTGACAAATGCCGAAATCTGCATTTTGTAGGTCTAAGCATACAGAACCCGCCCGACAGCCCGAATACAGACGCGCTGAACCCCGAAAGCAGCGAGGACGTGTTGATCGCGGGTGTGCATTTCACAACTGGCGATGATTGCATTGCCATCAAGGCGGGAAAGCGCACCGACGCCGGTGATGGCAGCCATCTTGCCCCGACCCGCAACATACAGATCACCAATTGCCTGATGGAATATGGCCATGGCGGGGTGGTCATCGGGTCCGAAATGTCCGGCACGGTCAGCGATGTGTGGGTTCGCCAATGCCGGATGGTTGGCACAGATCGCGGCCTGCGCATCAAAACCCGCCGCGGGCGTGGTGGCAGTGTTGCCCGCATCCATCTGTCAGAAGTCGATTTTCAGAATGTAGGCACCGTTCTTGCAATCAACATGCATTACTTTTGCGACCATGACGGTCATTCCCCGCTGGTTCAGTCGCGTGACGTGCTGCCTGTCACCGCGCTGACGCCGCACATACATGACATCACACTGGAGCGTATTTCCGCCCACGGGATCGGGCTTGCCTTTGCCGCGTGCCTTGGGCTGCCCGAAAGCCCGGTCAGGGGGGTGAAAATCACGCAGGTGACCTTCAGCTACGCGCCGATGGCACCTGATGTGCCGCTGATGGCGGACGGTCTGCTGCCGGTTTCCGCTGCGGGTGTTCTTGTTGCCCATTGCAGCATCGAGGCCCCCGACACGCTGCCCCCTACCCCCCTGCCGCAGAAGGACATTCTGTCATGCTAGATTATTTCGATTCCTTCATCTGCCGATATACCCCTTATAAGGATGGCGCGTGGTGCTATGAAGATGGCTGCGTCTATCGTGGCCTTGCGCTGCTGTATGAGGCAACCGCCGAAGAACGTTGGCGCGACCATCTGCTACGGCTTGCACGCGCTCAGGTCGCTGCCGACGGGGCGCTGGCGGGCTACCGGATTGACGAATACAATATTGACAACATCCTTGCCGGGCGGGCCTTGTTCGCGCTGTCGCGCTGGACGCAGGACCCGCGCTGGACGCGCGCGCAGGCGTTGCTGGCGCGCCAGCTGGACACGCATCCGCGCACGGGCGGCGGCAATTACTGGCATAAGCTGCGGTATCCGCATCAGGTCTGGCTGGACGGGCTGTATATGGCGCTTCCGTTCCAGATAGAGTTTGGCCAGGTCCGGGGTAACCCCGCCTATGTGCAGGATGCGCTGACGCAGTTGCGCACCGCGCTTCAAGTCACATCGCGCCCGGACGGGCTGTATGCGCATGGCTATGATGCGGCCCGCGTGCAGGACTGGGCAGATGCGGCCACGGGCCAGTCGGCCAGTGTCTGGGCGCGCGCGATCGGGTGGCAGGCGATGGCGCTGGTTGATTGCGCCGAACTTGTGGGGGTGGACACTTTCGCACAGGCGGGGTTGTTGCGACCGCTGACGACACTTCTGCAGCATATAATCCGTCTCCAAACTGTTGACGGGGGGTGGTTGCAGGTTATCAATATGCCGGACCTGCCGGGCAATTACACCGAAAGTTCGGCCACCGCGATGTTTGCCTATAGTCTGGCAACTGCCGAAACGCTTGGGCTTGGCCTATCAGGCCTGCTGCAGGCGCAGACGCGCGCGCTTGATTTCCTGCGCGCGCGGATTGAACACAGTGGTGGGCATAGCCGCTTTGGGGGAATCTGCCACGTTGCAGGGCTGGGGGGGTTTTCCGGCGTCTACCGTGACGGAACCCCCGACTATTACCTGACGGAACAACAAGTCAGTGATGACGCCAAGGGCACAGGTCCGCTTATGATGGCAGTTGCACGCCAGATGCAAACAAACCTTGTGAACAAAAAGTCGGTTCAGGCATGACCTGTCCTGTAGCCGTCCCGCATAAGCCCGGTTTCAGGGGGTTTTTGCCTGCCCGCATGCGGGTCTGTTGCGCTTTTGGGCATGCCTGCCCCCTGTTGCAGATACTGCGGTGATTGTCAGACCCCACTTGCAGCTGGTCTGGATCAGCACCATGATAGGGGTCCCGAATATAAGTGACCCGAACCGATGCGCGACATCAATCTTAAGGCAACGGAATATTTCGAAGCCGTGGCGCGCCTTGGCACTGTGTCCAAGGCAGCACAGGAACTGGGTGTGTCGCCTTCGGCAGTCAGCCAGCAACTTGGGGTGTTGGAAAGCCAGTTTGGCGTTCGTCTTTTTCGCCGGGAGAAGCGCCGCCTGATCCTGACACTGGATGGTGACCGCCTGTTTCAGACCACAACGCAAGCATTCAGCGCCCTGCGCAATGCCCGAAATTCGATTGCGCGCCAACGCGATGCCCGCGCCCTGACCTTGCGCGTCAGTCCCAGTTTCGGGGTGCGATGGCTGGGACCGCGCATTGCCGGTTTCGCCGCGGAAAACCCCGACTGGAACATCCGCATAGACGCCACCCCCGATTTTTCCGCCTTCGAGACCGAGGCCGTGGATTTCGACCTGCGCTATGGGCTGGGGGGCTGGACGGGTCTGACCGTGGAACATGTGATGTCTGATCTGGTCTTGCCGCTGTGCAGCCCGGAATACCGGGACCGGATGCGTAAACATGGCCAGAATGCCGCAGACATCCTGCCTCATGCGCGTTTGATTGACAGTGTGAAAACAGTTTACCGCTGGGACATATGGCTGGCTGTCCACCGCATAGAGCTGGCGAATATCGCCTATCCTTTTCGGTTTGACCGTTCATCCATGTCTATTGAAATGGCCAAGCAAGGCGGCGGGGTCGCGCTGGACAACGCCCTTTTGTGCCGGGGGGAACTTGCGCGGGGGGAATTGGTCCCCCTGTTTCTGGAGTGTCCGGTTATCGAATTTCCATCCTATTGGTTTGTCTGCCCCCCGCGGCATTTGAACCGGCGCATTGTGCGGCGGTTTCTGGACTGGGTCACTGCGCAAGCGCAACAGGATAACGCATATACCCGCGCCCTGCTTGCACAGGCAGGGTGCGATTTTCGAAAGGGTGACATCCAGAACATGCAAGTTCTTGCGCCGGGTGCTTTTCAGTAGATCGTCAGTGCAGGCACATAGGAAATTAAAGCCAGCACCCCCAGCGCCACTAGATAGAAGGGCAGCAAGGCGCGCACTGTTGCGCCAATGCCCACGCGCGCAATTGCGGCTGAAATGAACAACGTCGTGCCAACCGGCGGCGTATAAAGCCCTATCGACAGGTTTACGACCATCATCAGGCCCAGCTGGACAGGGTCCAACCCGATGGCCTGCCCGATGCCCACAAAAATTGGTCCCAAAAGCAGCACGGCAGCGGGCAAATCCAGAACTGCACCAACCAGCAGCATGACAAGATTCAAAGCAAGGATAATCATCCATGGTTCTGACAATGTCATGGCGACCCAGGCCGCAAGGGTTTGGGGAACACGTTCGAAGGTTAACACCCACTGCACTGTGGATGACGCCATGATGATAATCATCACTGCCCCTGTCATCATGGCTGTGGCAACAGCAGCCTGCCACAGCGCGCGCCATGTCAGATCTCGGTAGATCACCCCGCTGACAATAAGCGCATAAGCCACCGCCATCACACTGACTTCTGTCGGTGTCGCAATACCGAAGCGCAACGTGCCGATCACAAAGACCGGCATCAGCATGGCGGGCACAGCCACGGCCAACTGACCCTTGAACGCGGCAAATCCCCCCTCCAGCGGGGCGCGCGGCAGGTCGCGGCGCATACCGACAATCGCAACCGTGACCATCATGCCAAGCGCCAGCATGACCCCCGGCAGAATACCCGCCACAAACAGGTTGATGATCGAGACGTTTGAAATCAGTCCATACAGGATAAGCGGAATCGATGGCGGAATCAGAACCGACACCGTGGATGATGCCGAATTGATCGCGGCCGCAAAACTTGCCGGATACCCTTCTTTTTTCTGCACGGGGATCAACGCGTTCCCCAATGCGGATGCATCTGCCACCGCAGAACCGGACACCCCGCCAAACATGACCGACCCAAGGATTGACACCTGCCCCAGCCCGCCCTTGAACCGCCCGACCAGCAGCCGCGCAGTATTGACAAGATAGACCCCGAACTTGCCCGACATCATCAGGTTGCCCGCCAGTATGAAAAACGGGATCGCCAGCATCGGAAAGCTTTGGGTGGGCGTGTATAGCCGCTGCGCAAGCACCGCCATCGGCTTGGCGTCCAGCCAAAGCGCCATTGCCACACCGCCCAGCATGGCAAAAGCCACTGGAACAGAACACAAAAGCAGGATTACGAACACCCAGATCAATGGCGCTGTCATGGCAAATATCCCCCTGAGGTTGTCGCAATACCGCGATCAGCTGAAACTTGCTGCCCCGTCATCGGGTAGAATGGACGGGTCGCCTGCCAGCAGGCGCAACAGGTCACAAATGGCAATCACCGCCATACCGGCAAAGGCATAGATCAAACTGGAATAGCCCCAAACCTGCGTGATCCCCAAAGTTGACAGGGTCTGAAATGTTGAGGCTTTGACCACCGGCTGGCTTGTCCAGATCACGGCCACCGATATGGCCAGAATGACTGCCTGCACCCCAATGAAAACCCATCGCCGTGCGGTGATGGGCAAAATATCGGGCAGCAGGGTGACGGCAATGTTGCGGTTATGCGCCGCAGCAATGACCAGCCCGCCACCGACCAGCCAAGGCAGCAACACGGCATGAATTTCATAGGCTATGGGCATGCCGGTTCCGAACGCATAGCGCAGGATCACGTTCAGCAATAGCGCGACAAACATGACTGTCATGCAAGCCACAGCAATGACCCTGCCGCTGTAGTCAAGCGTTGTCGAAACCACGCCTGCAGCACGGACAAAAGGGCGCAGTGGCCCTTTTGTCTTGTTGTCAGTAGGGGTGATCATTCGCTTTGCGCAGCTTCGCGCAATGCAGCTACAATTTCCGGGAAGTCGGCTGCATATTTGTCATACACCGATGAAGTGGCCTGAATGAAGGCGTCACGGTTTGCTTGCGCAAATTTTGCCCCCTCGGCTTCCATGACAGGGCGCAAGGCTTCATTGGCATCAAATGACAATTGACGTTGCATGGCCCCTGCTTGCGCAGTGGCGTCCAGCGCGCAGGCCTGCGTGTCCGCATCCAGACCCGACCACCATGCCAGCCCCGCCACCACAGGGGTGGATTCGTATTTATGACCGCTGACGGTCACATAGGGCGTGATTTCATGCAAGCGGGCGGAATGAATGTTCGTTAGCGGGTTTTCCTGCCCGTCAAACGCCCCCGATTGCAGCGCTGTGGGCAGTTCCGACCACGCCAGCGGGGCCGGGGACGCGCCAAGGGCCTCGAAAATGTCAATTGTCATCTGGTCCGGGGGCGTGCGGATCTGCATTCCGGCCAGGTCCGCCGGTTCGGTCACATGCTTGGACAGATGCGTGATGTTGCGAATGCCATTGTCCCAAAAGCCAAGCACTTTCAGCCCGGATTCTTGCGCGCGGGTGTCCAGCATTTCGCCCAGTTCCCCATCCATAACCGCCCATGCGCTGGGAAGATCGGAAAACAGAAACGGCAGGCCCAACAGGCCAATTTCAGGGACAATCTGACTCATCGCGCCTTGGGAATTGGCAGTGACCTGAATAATCCCGGCCGTGGCCGATGTCAGCATTTCCACGTCATTGCCCATTGTCGCGGACGGGGCCACATTAACCGAAGCGCCAGTGCATTCGGCATAAAGTTCGGCCCATTTTTCGGCGGCAACATAGCGCGGGTTGCCCGGATTTTCGCCATGTGCGAACACCACGTCACTGGCCTGCACCGCGCCTGCAATCAGCGTGGTGCCCGCCAGAACAGCTATCAGTTTCATCTTCATATCTTATTCCTCCCTTAAGTGAAGATTTCGCGCCCCTGCGCCCCTAACGCAAGAGCTGGTGGTTAGTGAATCAGTGATCCTCCGTTCACATCGACTTCGGTGCCTGTGCAATAGGATGACAGGCCCGAGGCCAGAAACAGCGCGCAGCCCGCGACGTCATCGGCGGTGCCCGCACGCCCCATCGGGATACCTGCAAGAACCTGCGCGCGCATATCCTCGGTCAGTTTCCCGGCGGTGATGTCGGTTGCAATGAAGCCGGGGCAGATGGCATTGACGCGCACCTGATCGGGCGCAAGTTCGCGCGCCATGGCCTTGGTCAAACCCAAAACCCCCGCCTTTGCTGCCGAATAATGCGGCCCGCCGAAAATACCCCCGCCCCGCTGCGCGGAAACAGATGACATGTTGACAATGCTGCCCTGCGCCTGCTTGCGCATGGCGGGTATGACAGCCTGGCTCATATATAATGTGCCGCGCAGGTTGACATCGGTCACCGCATCATAGTTTTCAGGCGCAATTTCCATCAGCTTCAGCGGCTGGGTGATACCGGCGTTGTTCACCAGAATGTCAATTCTGCCGAATGCGGCCAGCGTGGCCGTTGCGATGCGGGTGCAATCATTCACGTTACAGACATTGCCACCAAACCCCAGATGCCCCGTTCCGGGCAAATCTGCGGCTGCATCTTGCGCATGCGCTTCATCCAGATCCATGATAACCACGGTCGCGCCATGGTCAGCGAAAAGTTGTGCCGTGGCCTTGCCCAGCCCGCGCGGGCTGGCGGCGCCGGTGATAATGGCGATTTGTCCGTCCAATAGGCCCATTTGACCCTTTCCTCCGTTTAGATATCTTCGGCTTAAAGCCAGCTTTTGATTTGTGCGGCCACACGGTCAACTGACAGCCCATACATGTCATGCAAGGTGGGCAGCGCCCCCGCTTCCAGAAACGCGTCGGGCAAGGCGATCATGCGAAACGGCACATGCACGCCTGCCAGCATCAATTCGCGCGCCACGGCTTCGCCCAAGCCGCCGCATTCGGTGTGGTTTTCGGCGGTGACAACCAGACGCGCGCCGTTTTCGGCCTGTGCAAGAATGGTTGCCTTGTCCAACGGCTTGATCGTGGGCACATGCAGCACCGCCACGTCCACATTATCGGCGGCCAGTTTTTCAGCTGCGTCCAGCGCGCGCATGGTCATTATACCAGACGCGATGATCAGGACATCGCGCCCCTCGCGGATCATCTGGGCGCGGCCAAGCTCGAATTTGTAGTCGGGCTTGTGGCGGCGCAGCACATCGGGCACCCTGCCACGCAAAAGCCGCGCATAAACAGGCCCGTCATGCGCAACCATTGCAGGCACCATTCCGGCCACGTCTGTGGCATCGCAGGGGTCAATCAAAACCATGTTCGGAAGGCCCCGGAAAATCGCCAGATCCTCGGTCGCCTGATGGCTGGGACCATAGCCCGTGGTCAGGCCGGGCAGCGCGCAGACAATCTTTACGGGCAGGTTTTCTTCAGCGATGGCCATTGCAATGAAGTCATAGGCACGCCGGCTTGCGAAAACGGCATAAGTCGTTGCAAACGGGATGAACCCTTCACGCGCCAAACCCGCGGCGGCGGACATCAAAAGCTGTTCCGCCATGCCCATTTGATAAAACCGCTGTGGCATGGCTTGCGCGAAGATATGCAGATCGGTGTATTTCGACAAATCCGCCGAAAGGCCAAGAATGCGGTCATCCTTGCGCGCCTGCTCGACAAGGGCATGACCGAAGGGCGCGGCCACCGTTTCATAGCCTTCCGCCGCCAGCGACGCAATCATAGCCGAGGTTGCAACCTTCGTCTGGGGCACCTTGCGGGGTTCATATTTGCGCGCCATGGATGCAAATGTCATTGTGGTTTTCCTTCTTCCAGCACGGCCAGCGCCTTGGCCCATTCATCGGCTTCAACACGAACGAAATGGGTGATTTCACGCGCCTCCAGAAAGGGGACGCCCTTGCACATGGTGGTATTGGCGATGATCACGCGCGGGCGCGGATCACGCAGGGCGCGTGCTGTATCAAAGGCCGCGACAAGCGCATTCAGATCATTGCCGTCCACCTCCTGCGCGTGCCAGCCGAACGCTTCCCATTTCGGGGCTTCTGCCCCTGTGGCCAGCGCGTCGCGGCTGGGACCATCTGCCTGCTGGTTATTGAAATCCACCAGACAGATCAGGTTATCCAGCTTCCATTGCACCGCTGACATCACTGCTTCCCAGGTTGACCCTTCGCCCAACTCGCCATCCGACATCAGGTTATAGACGAATGCGGGGTTTTCCTTCCGCTTCAGCCCCAAAGCCGCGCCAACGGCAATGCCCAGACCCTGCCCAAGGGACCCGCCGGTAATTTCCATGCCGGGCGTATAGGACGCCATGCCCGACATTGGCATGCGGCTGTCATCCATACCGTAGGTTTCCAGCTCATTTTCAGGAATGATGCCTGCTTCCATCAGCGCGGCATAAAGGGCAATCGCGTAATGGCCGATCGACAGGTAGAAACGATCGCGCCCTTCCCATTCGGGGTCCTCGGCGCGGTAGTCCATCGCGTGGAAATAGGACGTTGCCAACAAATCCGCGACACCAAGGGCCTGCCCGATGTAACCTTGTCCCTGCACTTCGCCCATCAACACTGCCTTGCGCCGGATATTCCACGCCCGCATGGCCAGTGACATATTGGAACGCGCGGTTGCGCGGGCTTGTGCATTCATGCTGTCCTCCCTTCGGCGCAGGATGGCACGCCGCTTCTGCAACAGGGGTAACAGGAAAGATGGCTAAAGAAACGTCGGAAATATTAAATATCTTGTTAGAAAAACTTAATAACTTTTCAAAATCAAACCCGCTATCACACGGTCACGAAGCTTGAGGCCACAATGCCTGAGGGAGGGAACATGCAACTGCAATTTGCGGATAATCTGGCGCGTCTGGGGACTGAATCCGCGTTCAGCGTGCTGGCCCGCGCACAGGCGCTGGCAGCTGAAGGGCGCGACATTATCAATCTTGGCATCGGCCAGCCTGATTTCCCCACCCCCCCGCATATCGTCGAGGCGGGCATCAAGGCGCTGCGCGATGGTCATCATGGATACACCCCCGCCAATGGCCTGCCAGCCCTGCGCGAAGCTGTCGCGGCTGATCTGCACAGGCGCCATGGCGCAACGGTCAACCCTGACAATGTGCTGATCATGCCCGGCGGCAAACCTACGATGTTTTTTGCGATTACCATGTTCGGGCAGGCAGGTTCGGAAATCCTGTTCCCCGACCCCGGTTTCCCCATCTATGAAAGCGCAATCCGTTACAGTGGCGCGACGCCTGTGCCCATGCAGTTGCGCGAAGCGGATGGTTTCAGCTTTTGTGCCGAAACGGTGCTGTCCCAGATCACGCCGCGCACGTCCTTGATTATCATCAACTCCCCGGCCAATCCGACAGGGGGCGTCACGCCGAAGGCCGAAATTGACAAGCTGGTGCTTGGCCTGCAGGCGCATCCGCATGTGGCGATCCTGTCGGATGAGATATATTCGCAGATGCTGTATGACGGGGAACGCCATGTGTCGCTGCTGCACTACCCGGAAATACGCGACCGGCTGATCGTGCTGGACGGGTGGTCGAAAACCTATGCCATGACAGGCTGGCGTCTGGGCTTTTCAGTGTGGCCCGATGCGGCGGTTGATGCTGCCACGCGGCTGGCGATCAATTGCCATTCCTGTGTCAATGCATCAGCGCAGTTTGCAGGAATTGCCGCGCTGAACGGCCCGCAAGACGCTGTGCGCGCCATGGTTGCCGAATTCGACACGCGCCGCCGTATCATCGTGGAGGGGCTGAATGCGCTGCCATCAATCAGTTGCACTACCCCCCGCGGGGCTTTCTATGCCTTTGCCAATATCAGCGAAACAGGTTTGACATCTGCCAAGGCGCAGGATCTTTTTTTGAATGAAGCCGGGGTTGCGACGATTGCCGGCACTTCCTTTGGCGCGATGGGCGAAGGGTTCTTGCGCCTGTCCTATGCCAATTCCGCTGAAAACATCCGTCTGGCGCTGGACCACATGGCAGCAGCGCTAAAGGACAGACCATGAGTGACATCCAGAACATGGCGCTGGCCATACGCGCGCTGGCGATCGATTCAATCCTGAACGCAGGCGAAGGGCATCAGGGCGTGCCCCTTGGCATGGCCGAGATTGCCGCAACCCTTTTTGCACACCACCTGAAGGCCAACCCGCAAGACCCGCTTTGGCCGGATCGGGACCGCGTTGTGTTGTCAAACGGGCATGGGTCGATGTTGCTTTATGCGCTATTGCACCTTGCGGGCTACAAGGCGGTTTCACTGGACGCATTGCGCAGGTTCCGTCGCCTTGGGTCCGTCTGTGCCGGGCACCCGGAAATTGAACAACATGCAGGTATTGAAATCACCACCGGCCTTTTGGGGCAGGGTATCGCCTGCGCCGTCGGTATGGCCGTGGCTGAAGCACGGCTGGCGGCGGAATTCGGGGCTGAACTGGTCGATCACCGGACATGGGCCTTTGTCGGGGACGGGTGTTTGCAAGAAGGCATCGGACAAGAAGCCATATCGCTTGCCGGTCATTTGCAACTTGGCAAGTTGACATTCCTTTGGGACGACAACCAGATCACCGATGATGGCGCCACCAACCTGTCGATTTCCGAGGACATGCCCGCGCGCTTTCGCGCGGCGGGCTGGCAGGTGATCGAACTGGACGGCCATGATATTGCGGCTATTGATGCGGCGCTGGTGCTGGCCAAATCCGACCCGCGCCCGACTTTGCTGGCCTGTCGCACTGTCATCGCGCGCGGCATACCACGGCTGCAAGGCAAACGCGGCGGCCATAGCGCGCCGCTGACGGGCCAAGACCGGCTGGATTTTGCAAACCAGACAGGCTGGGCGCACCCCGCTTTCGATATTCCCGCCGCCATTCGCACGGATTGGGCCGCAATTGGCCTGCGCGGCGCGCAGGCGCAAAGCGCATGGACCACGCGACTGGCCGCGCACCCCAAGGGCGCAGAATTTCACACATGGCAGTCGGGCCAATTGCCCCCGGCAGCATATGCGCAACTTGCCGCATTGCGCGATGTAATGGCAGGCGCAAAACCCGCGCAGCCAACAATCCTTAGTTCTGGCGATGTCTGTGACGCCCTGACCACTGCCCTGCCTGACCTTCAGATCCTGTGCGCAGATCTGGAAGCCCCGACAAACCACAAACGCAGCCGACGCAGTTTTACCGCACAAGACCCGTCCGGCAGCTATGTTCACTGCGGTGTAAGGGAACATCTTATGGGGGCAATGGCCGACGGGATTGCGGCGCATAAGGGCCTGCGCCCGGTGAATGTCACCTATCTGGCTTTTGCAGATTATGAACGCCCCGCAATGCGCATGGCCGCGCTTATGGGCCTTCCCGTCACCTTTGTGTTCAGTCATGATTCCATTGGCATGGGCAGCAACGGTCCAACCCATCAACCTGTCGAGGTTCTGGCCTCTTTCAGGGCGATGCCCAATTTCCACGTTTTCCGACCGGCTGATGCGCTGGAAACCCTGGAGGCCTGGGAACTTGCGCTGGCCCGTCAGAATGGCCCGTGCTTGCTGGCCCTGTCGCGCCAGCCTGCGCCGTGTTTGCCAGAACGGCAGCGGGAAAACATGACCGCCAAGGGCGCGTATCTGGTCTGCGGCAGTCAGCCGGATGAAAAACGCGATGTGACGCTTATCGCCACCGGGACAGAGGTTGTTCTGGCCCTGCAGGCGCGCGACATACTGGCACAATCAGGCATCACAGCCGCAGTTGTGTCAATGCCATGTTGGGAATTGTTCGAAGAACAATCCCCACACTACCGCGCGGAAATTCTGGGCACCGCGCCGCGCGTGGCATGCGAGGCGGCACTGCGCTTCGGCTGGGACAAATGGCTTCGGCCCGGTGACGGGTTTGTCGGCATGACAGGTTTTGGCGCATCCGACAAGGCCGAGGCCCTGTATCACCATTACGGCATTACGGCGGACAAGCTGGCATACGCGGCGCAATCGCTTCTGGCCTGGTAAGGGCCAGCCCCAAACCACCATAGCGCCCGTGCGCGCTGAACATCAGCGAAATAGCAAATCGCGGTGGAACTGGCGCAGCAGCAGCAAGCCGACAACCATCGGAAACAACGCGAAAGCCACCACATAGGGCACCGAAATATATGTCGGACTGTAGGCCGAGTAGAACCCGGCACGCATCAAACCAGTCAGGTGCAACAGCGGATTATACCACAGAATTGCCTGTCCAAGGGGGGGCATATTCTCATATAAAAACAGGACCCCGGAAATCATGAACAAGGGCGCTGTGACAATGCCCCACACGTTGGTCCAAACCGGAAATCGCATGAACATATATGCATTCAGGCACCCAAACCCAAGGCCCAAAAGCGTGGTCAAAACAGCGCTCAGGAAAATGTTGCCCCAGTCCAGCGTGACATGCAGATCCTGCACAATCACGATGCCAATCAGAATGATAAAACCCACCACCCAGATGACCAGCGTATTGAGCAAAAACCGAGCAATCACCGCGTCAATCCAACTTACGCGCGGATACAGCAACAGTGACCGCGAATAGCTGATTGAACCACCGACTGTTGAACTTATATTTGTGAAGCATTGCATCAACAGATACCCGGTTGCCTTGAATAACACGAAACTGGTGCCCAAAGCCGGGGTTCGGGCCAGTAGCGAGAATGCAAAGGCCAGCAGCGCGATAATACCCAATGGCTGCACCAGCGCCCAGATATACCCGCCCGGACTGCGCCCGTAGCGCGTGCCCATTTCCCGCAGCAATAATGCGCTGACCGAACGAAAGGCCGCAATGCCAGTGCTGTTGGCCGTTTGCGACACTGGCGGCGCTGCCTTGTCAAATCGCATCACACATGACCTCGTGACTGGTGCAAAGACTGGAAATATGCCAATAGAACTTGAAGCAGCGACATATTGAAGGCTCTACAGTGGATAAATCAGTCACGCAAGGCGACGTGAGCGAGCGCGAGGCGACAACCGCGCGCCTGATAGAGCGAACCTCGACACATGCGCGCTGGCGCATGCGCCATCGTGGGCTGTTGTTCAGTTTCTTCCTGTGCGTGCTTGCCCCCGTCTCGGTGACGGCGGGATACATGCTGTTTTTTGCACAACCGCAATACGCATCTCAATCGGGGTTCGTGGTGCGTCAGGACGATTCCTCATCTGCAAGCCAGCTTCTGGGGGGCTTGGGCCAGATGCTTGGTTCGGCCGGGGTGTCAAATTCCGATTTGCTGTTTGAATTCATCCAAAGCGAAGCCATCGTCAGGCGCGTTCAGAACTCGTTGGATCTGCGGGCGCATTACGCGCAATCCTGGCCGTTGGATTTCATATTTTCCATCCCACCAGATGTTACCATGGAAACGCTGGTCAATTTCTGGCGCAGGATGGTGCGGCTGGATTATGATAAAAGTTCTGGTGTGTTGATGGTGGAAGTGCGCGCCCGCGATCCTGAAACCGCGCAGCTTGTTTCAAGGCTGGTCATTTCCGAGAGTGAGGCCATGATCAACACGCTGAACGCCGCCGCGCGCCGCGACAGTGTTGCCAATACCGAAGCAGATCTTGCTGCCGCAATCGAGGGACTGCGCACCGCACGCGAAGCGATGGTCGCGTTTCAGGCGCGCACGCAGATTCTGGACCCTCAGGCCGATATTCAGGGCCGCATGGGTGTGCTTGCCAACCTTCAACAGCAACAGGCACAAAGCATTGTGGAATATGATCTGTTGTTGCAGACCAGCCCAAGTTCCGATCCAAGGTTACGGCAATTGTCGCGGCGTATCAATGTGATCGAAGACCGCATCGCGCGAGAGCGCGAGAGCTTTGCCGCACAGGACGTGACAGCCGACAATACGGATTACCCCACCTTGTTGGCCCAATATGAGGGGCTGCGCGTGGACGTGGCTTTCGCAGAAGAAATCTATCGCGCTGCATTGACCGCCCTGACCCAAGCGCGCACGAACGCCGAACGCCAGCAACTTTTCGTGGCGACCTTCATTGAACCGAACCTGCCCGAGGTTGCGACCCATCCGCGCGGTGCGTTGCTCACGGCCTTGACGGGGTTTTTCGCAATGATGTTCTGGGCCGTGGGTATGCTCGTATATTACAGTCTGCGCGATCGCGGTTAGCAATAGGGGCGGTTCGTGATCGAGTTGCGCAATGTCAGCAAGCGGTTCTATTCGGCACAAGGCGCGCATGACGTGTTCACCAACTTGTCGCTGAAGCTTCCGCCAGGGCGTTCATTGGGCCTGTTGGGTAGAAATGGCGCGGGCAAGTCGACCTTGCTGCAAATCATCGCTGGCAACATGCAGCCGACCACGGGCCGGGTCATCCGTAGCGGGATCATATCTTGGCCTATCGGCGGGGCAAGCAGCCTTCATCCCGAAATGACGGGCCTGCAAAACACCCGGTTTCTGGCGCGTGTTTACGGCATCGATACGGATTCACTGGTGGAGTATGTCAAGGAATTCGCCGATATCGGCAAGCATTTCAACATGCCGTTGCGCACATATTCGTCTGGCATGAAATCACGCCTGTCCTTTGGCATTGCCATGGGAATTCCGTTCGACACCTATCTGATAGATGAGGTGACAGGCGCGGGCGACAAAAGTTTCAAGGAACGCAGCAAAGCCGTGTTCAAAGGGCGCATGGCGAATGCAGACGCGATTATGATCAGCCACAGCATGTCGGAGATGCGCAGTTTTTGCGATAGCGGGCTGGTCTTGCATAACGGTCAGATAGAGTTTTTCGAGGATATTGAAGACGCTATTGCCCGTCATGAAAGCCTGTTGGCATGACCGCCAAAAGCCGTTTTGCCGGCACATGTGGGTTTTCTGTCATCATTCCGTGCCACAATGCCGAAACAACCTTGGCCAGAACGCTTGAATCGCTTGCCAACCAGTCCTTCACCAACTGGGAGGCTTTGGTCATCGACGATTGCTCGACCGACCGTTCGTGTTTGATTGCAGCGCAGGCCAGCGCCCGGGACGGGCGGATTTGTCTGGTGCATGACCCCCGCCAAAACACCTGTCGCGGGGCCGCGGCCACACGCAATATCGGACTGGCGCGCGCAAAAGGCGATTTCATTGCCTTTCTGGATGCAGATGACATCTGGCTGGCGCAAAAGCTATGCCGCCAATATGCCGCGTTTCAAGCTGGTGCGGATATTGTCTTCAGCGCGTATCGCAGGGTCGACACGGCAGGACGCAACAGGGGGATCGTGCCCGCACGCGCGCAGGTCACATGGGAAGATGCCCTGTCCGGCAATCCGATTGGTTGCCTGACCGGCGCCTACAGGCGCGCATCTTTCCCAAACGCGCGCATGCCCTTGACCCACTGGCCCGAAGATTACGCCTTCTGGCTGCAGCTTTTGCGGCAGGGGGCCACCGCGACGGGCCTGCCGGACGTTCTGGCGGAATATCGCATCTCGCGCCGGTCCGTGTCGGCCAACAAGCTGGCATCCGCGCGCGGCGTGTGGAATATTCTGGGGCAACAAGACATTGGTATGATCCGCCGTATGCGCGGATTTGGCTCCTACCTTCTGTCCAGCGTGACACGGCGCCTGAACAACCCCTGACTGCGCCGCCATGCCTCCCCCCAATCCATGCGCGCGGGCGGCTGGCCGGGAATGGCGGAATTCGCCAAGGGCTGGGCCATGGAGTGCCAGTTTACCCCATCCATGCATGATGCCGCCGCGCAATGCCCGCTATGACCCTTGGAAACGTGCAGCTCGGGCCGTGCTGGGTGCGTAACAGTGCCTGCAGGCGTGACAGCAGGCCAATTCCTGCTAGGTTTGTCGCAGGAGAAGCCAGATGACAGGAAACCCCATGCGAAAACTGCAGTCCCAAGGTGTTCATCACATCACGATCATTGGTGCCGACCGGCAGACGTCAATTGATTTCTGGGAAGGTGTGTTGGGCATGCCGTTCGTGTTTGACCAGCCCAATCTTGATTCACCCGATGAGGGGCATTTGTACTTCGACCCCGGTGACGGGCGCTTGATTACCATCTTCACCAACGAATCCCGCAAACCTGACCCGTCGCGCACCCCAACTGGCATTGGGTGTGTGCATCATCTGGCGTTTAATGTGTCCAAGGCGACATTCAGCCAGGCTGTTGCGCGGCTGGATGAACGCGGCATATCCCATAGCGGCGTCAAGGATCGTGGGTTTATGGACTCGATCTATTTCAAGGACCCGCTGGGGCTGTTGATTGAACTGGCCAGTTACAGGTTTGAACCGCCATATGGATTCACCCATGCCCAAGTGTTGTTGGAAGCGCATAAAATCCGCGTAGGGCGGGGCGACTATAATATTGCTGAAATCCATCTGGCCGATGCGATAGAGGCCCTGGCCACCAAGGGTAGGGAGTCGTTGTCACAGGATCGCAGCGCAAAAGACCCTTATGGGTCTTGACCATGACCGGATCAGATTGTTCTGGTTGGAGGGAAGATTTTGGCC
>NZ_JBQTCF010000049.1:0-19233 GCF_052379845.1 Roseinatronobacter sp. NSM
CTTTACCCTTGTTTAAACATCATTTGTGACACTTGCGTGACAGAAATTCCACACTGCAAAACCGCGCGGATCATCAGAAAGGCAGCACAACACCAAAACACACCCCACGCCCCGCGCCGCCGCTTTCGATGGCCAGACGCCCGCGATGGCGGCTTAGGATGTGTTTGACGATCGCCAGCCCCAGCCCTGTGCCGCCGCTGTCACGCGCGCGCCCCTTGTCAACGCGGTAAAACCGTTCTGTCAGGCGGGGAATGAAAATGGGGTCAATCCCTTCGCCATAGTCGCGCACCGTCACATGCAGCACCGGCCCGTCAAAGCCCGGCATGACAGGACGCACCCCCGCGCCAATGTCGACCCGCCCGCCGCTGGCACCATATTTCAGCGCGTTTTCGATCAGGTTGTGAAAGACCTGCACAAGCTGGTCATGGTCGCCGGGCACCTGCGGCAGGTCAGGCGGCAGGTCGCAGACCAGCGCCACGCCCGCCGCGTCACTGCGCGGGCGCAGCGCGGCCAATGTGGCGCGCAGCACGTCGTCTATGGACACAAGGGTACGCGGGCGTATCTTTTCAACGGCTTCCACGCGCGACAGCGACAACAAATCGGCCACCAACCCCGTCATGCGCGCGGCCTGTTCGGCCATGATACCCAGAAATTCCGCGCGCGCGGCAGGGTCCTCGCCTGCCGGTCCCTGCAAGGTTTCGATAAACCCCGCAAGCACTGTCAGGGGAGAGCGCAATTCATGGCTGACATTGGCCACAAAATCGCGCCGCTGCGCGCTGGCCGCTTCGATATCGGACACATCGCGCAGGCTGATTACCACCCCCTGTGCGGCCATGCGCTGCGCTGTGACCTGCCAGATGGCTTCGCGCGCCACGCCCGTGGCCGTAAAGCTGGCCTGTCCCGACACCGCACCGTCCAGAACGCGCCCCAACATGGCGGTCACGTCGGGCTGGCGCAAATGTGCCCGGATATTGGCCCCGCGAATATGCGCGCCGAACAGGTCCAGCGCCGGCGGGTTCGCGGCTGTTACAAAACCGTCATCCCCCACCAGCAGCACAGGCTGGGGCAAGGCCGAGATCAGCGCCAGAACCGCGTCATCTGTCTGGATCGGGGGCATGTTACACCGCCTTGCGCGTCCATATCGGGGGGCAGGTATGCGCCCTGCGCTGCCCCCCTTTTTGCGGGAAAACCCTGAAGGGCACGGCATACCACCCCTGCCCCATGGGGAAGACCGGCTTATCTGGTGCCGCGTGCCAGGGCTGCAACGCCGGTGCGCGCCACTTCGGCCAGCCCCAGCGGCTGCATCAGCACCGCGAAAGCGTCGACCTTCTCGGGCGTGCCCGTCATTTCGAAGATGAAGCTTTCCAACGTGGAATCCACGACATTGGCGCGAAATATCTCGGCCAGGCGCAGCGCTTCAATCCGGTGTTCCCCCTTGCCCTGCACCTTGAACAACGCCAGTTCGCGCTGCACGGACGGGCCTTCTACGGTCAGGTCATGCACTTCATGCACAACGACCATGCGTTCCAGCTGCGCCTTGATCTGGGTAATGACCTGCGGTGTGCCGGATGTGACCACGGTAATGCGCGACCGGTGGCCCAGATGGTCCACTTCGGCCACGGTCAGACTGTCGATATTATAACCGCGCGCCGAAAACAGCCCGATGACACGGGCCAGCACGCCCGATTCATTGTCGACACTGACCGCCAGCGTATGGGTTTCGATCAGTTCCGCATTCGGGTCGCGCAGGTCATAGGCGGAATGCTTGGACGAGCCTTTTTTGATTTGCAGGGGGGACATTCGCTAGCTCCTTACACCAATACCGCGCCGCTTGCGCCGATAACGCCCTGCGTATCGGCTTCGCCCAGCAGCATGTCATTATGGGCATTGCCCGACGGGATCATGGGGAAGCAGTTTTCATGCTTTTCCACCAGACAATCAAAAATCACCGGCCCGTCATAAGCCAGCATTTCGCGGATGGCGTCATCCAGATCGGCCTCATTGTCGCAGCGGATGCCCTTGCAGCCGAACGCGTCAGCCAGTTTCACGAAATCAGGCAGCGCTTCGGACCATGAACTGGAATAGCGTTCACCATGCAGCAATTCCTGCCACTGGCGCACCATGCCAAGGCGTTCATTGTTCAGGATGAACTGCTTGACGGGGGCGCGGTATTGCATGGCGGTTCCCATTTCCTGCATGTTCATCAGCCATGACGCTTCGCCCGCGACATTGATGACCAGCGCATCAGGATGCGCGATCTGCACCCCAACAGACGCAGGCAGGCCATAGCCCATGGTGCCAAGCCCGCCAGATGTCATCCAGCGGTTGGGATCTTCGAACCCCAGATATTGCGCCGCCCACATCTGGTGCTGGCCCACTTCGGTGGTGATATAGCGGTCCATGCCCTTGGTCAGCGCTTCAAGGCGGACAAGCGCGTGTTGGGGACGAATGCTGCCTACGGACGGCTTATAGGCCAGACAATCAACGGCTTTCCATTCCTCGATCTGCTTCCACCAGCGCGCCAGCGCTTCGCGGTTAACCTTGCGGCCCCGCGATTTCCAGACTTTCAGCACATCTTCCAGAACATGGCCCACATCACCGACAATGGGCAGATCAACTGTGATCACCTTGTTGATGGAGGACGGGTCAATATCGATATGGGCTTTTTGGGAATTGGGGCTGAAGGCATTCAGCCGCCCCGTGATACGGTCATCAAACCGCGCGCCGATATTGATCATCAGGTCGCAATCATGCATCACCCAGTTGGCTTCATAGGTGCCGTGCATGCCCAGCATGCCCAGCCAAGATTTCCCCGATGCCGGATAGGCGCCCAGCCCCATCAGGGTAGATGTGACGGGAAAACCCGTGGCCTCGGCCAGTTCGCGCAGCAACTGGCTGGCGGCAGGGCCGGAATTGATAACCCCGCCCCCGGTATAGAACACGGGCCGTTCTGCCCCTTCGATCATCTCGACCAGTTGGGTGATTGCGTCAATGTCGCCTTTGACGCGGGGTTTGTAATGGTCTGTCTTCGCCTTTGGCTTCTCGATATAGGTGCCGGTTGCGAATTGCACATCTTTGGGGATGTCCACCAGAACGGGGCCGGGGCGGCCCGTGGTGGCCACATGGAATGCCTGATGAATTGTCTCGGCCAGTTTGTCAGTTTCCTTGACCAGCCAGTTCATCTTGGTGCAGGGGCGGGTTATGCCCACAGTGTCACCTTCCTGAAAGGCGTCAGACCCGATCATGAAGGTGGGCACCTGCCCCGACAGAACGACAATCGGGATGGAATCCATCAGCGCATCCACAATACCCGTCACAACATTGGTCGCGCCGGGACCGGATGTGACCAGCACGACACCGGGTTTGCCGGTGGATCGCGCATACCCTTCGGCGGCGTGAATGGCCCCTTGTTCATGGCGCACCAGAATATGACGAATGTCATTTTGCTGGAAAATTTCATCATAGATTGGAAGTACCGCGCCACCCGGATAGCCGAATACCACTTCCACGCCCTGATCCTTCAGGGCCTGAACCACCATTTTCGCTCCGGTCATCTGACGTGTCATCTGTGTTGCTCCATCGAGGCGTCAATCAAGGTCGCGTTCGTGCGTTTTGGCCATAAAAAAGCCCCCGTTGGGGTTCGGGGGCGCATGGGGGTCAGATAGGGTGTCCGTCACCGGCCCATGCGCATCTGTCCCACCACAATTACAAGTGCATTTTTCATTGCCATTCACCGCCCTTTAGCGTGGCCTGAACCTAAGCCTGACACATGCCCGCGTCAATGCCGAAAATGCAAGCCATTGCGCAAAACGCCCCGCAAACTTTGCATTTATTGCGCAACCGCAGTTCGGGCACCAAGTCTTGCGTCACAGCGCGCGCGATGATCTATTGATGGTAGAAATTCCCCCAAGAGAATCGAGCCGTGCCCCATGAGTGACCTTTTGCAGAATTCCGAAACCTATGATGCATCTTCAATCGAGGTGCTGGAAGGGCTGGAACCTGTCCGCAAACGCCCGGGCATGTATATTGGCGGCACAGATGAACGCGCGCTGCACCACCTTGTTGCGGAAGTTCTGGACAACTCCATGGACGAAGCCGTGGCCGGACATGCCAACCGTATTGAGGTGGAGCTGCACGCCGATTATTCCGTGACCATCCGCGACAATGGCCGCGGTATTCCCATTGACCCCCACCCGAAATTCCCCGGCAAATCGGCGCTGGAAGTGATCTTGTGTACTCTGCACGCGGGCGGCAAGTTTTCGGGCAAGGCCTATCAGACATCAGGGGGGTTGCACGGGGTGGGCGCGTCGGTGGTCAATGCGCTGTCGGACCATATGCGGGTAGAAGTGGCGCGCAACCGCGAATTGTTCGCGCAGGAATTTTCGCGCGGCATTCCGCAAGGGCCAGTGGCCAAGGTCGGCCCCGCGCCCAACCGGCGCGGCACGTCTGTTACCTTTCACCCGGATGCGGAAATCTTCGGGGCGTTGAAATTCCGCCCTGCCCGAATGCTGAAAATGGTGCGGTCCAAGGCGTATCTGTTTTCGGGCGTGGAAATCCGCTGGAAAACTGCTATCCCCGACGGCGACACCCCCATGGAGGCCACTTTCCACTTTCCCGGCGGTCTGGCCGATTACCTGAATGAGCAACTGACCGGCGCCATCACCTATTCCGACAAACCTTTTGCGGGCAAGGTCAGCTTTCAGGAAAAGTTCAACCAACCCGGTTCGGTGGAATGGGCCATCAACTGGACGCCAGTGCGCGACGGCTTCGTGCAAAGCTACTGCAACACGGTCCCAACCCCCGAAGGGGGCACGCATGAAGCAGGTTTCTGGGCGGCCGTGCTGAAGGGCATTCGCGCTTACGGCGAACTGGCCAACAACAAGAAAGCCGCCCAGATCACCCGCGAGGATATGGCCGCAGGGGGCTGCGCGCTGGTGTCGTGCTTTATTCGCGAACCCGAATTCGTGGGCCAGACCAAGGACCGGCTGGCCACGACCGAGGCCGCGCGCATGGTCGAAGGGGCCGTGCGCGACCATTTCGACAACTGGCTGGCCGCCGACCCGAAAGCGGCAGGCGCAATCCTTGATTTTCTGGTACTGCGCGCCGAAGAACGCCTGAAACGGCGGCAGGAAAAGGAAACCAGCCGCAAAACCGCCACCAAGAAGCTGCGCCTTCCGGGCAAGCTGGTAGATTGTTCGGCCACCAACCGCGCGGGCACCGAATTGTTCATTGTTGAAGGCGACAGCGCGGGCGGATCGGCGAAAATGGCGCGCGACCGCAAGACGCAGGCCCTGCTGCCGCTGCGCGGCAAAATCCTGAACGTGCTGGGGGCGGCCAGCAACAAACTGGGCACGAATGCCGAAATCAACGATCTGTGCCAGGCCATGGGCGTGGGGCTGGGGTCCAAATTCCGGCTGGATGACCTGCGCTATGACAAGATCATCATCATGACCGATGCGGACGTGGACGGCGCGCATATTGCGGCGCTGTTGATGACGTTTTTCTTCACCCAGATGCGGCCCATGATCGACGCAGGGCACCTGTATCTGGCCTGCCCGCCGCTATTTCGCCTGACCCAGGGGGCCAAGCGCGTCTATGCCCTTGATGAGGCCGAGAAAGCGCGCCTGATCGCCGAAGGCTTTGGTGGCAAAGGCAAGATTGACGTGTCGCGCTTCAAGGGTCTGGGCGAGATGGATGCCAAAGACCTGAAGGAAACCACCATGGACCCCGCGTCACGGCGCCTGATCCGGGTGTCCGTGGATGATGACCTGCCGGGCGAAACATCAGATCTGGTGGAGCGCCTGATGGGCAAGAAACCGGAATTGCGGTTCCAGTATATCAGCGAAAACGCACGGTTTGTAGAAGAACTGGATGTATAACCCCTGTTTTGCTGCGCGCAGTGCACAAACAACAGGGCGCGCAAAGGGCCGCGCCCGCACCACAGTGAGAGCTTACCGCAGGCCGTGCATCATCTTCAGGGCGGCAATCAAACGCGATAGCACCCACCGGACAATGTGCCTTGCATAGGGAACTGGCCGCAAACACGCCGCCATATGGGGGCCATATCGATAATACATGCGGATAAAGGCCCTGCCCGCTGCATAGTCTGACAAGACGACATCGCGGTATACACGCAAATACAGCACATCTGGATGGTCGAAATCGCCATAGGCATAGGTGGCAACAAAGCACCCGCCCCCGCTTTTGTTCGGGTCTTCATCCTCGCCGTCTTCGTCGTCGTCATCGGTGGAATTTTCGGACCCGCCGCCGTCATCCGTTTCATCCCCGATGCCCACGCCTTCATCAATGTCGCTAAGGGCAAGATAGGCCTTGTCAAATTCACCGGGGCGCAGAAACCGCGCGAAGGCCGGAATTTCATCGGTTGTCTGCAATTCAAGGCGGCGGGCTTCCACGTCTTCTGCGGTCACCTGATAAATTTCTTCGGCGCTCAAACCTGCAGCTTCGGGTCTGCTGGACGCCCAGATGCTTTCAATTTCGACTTTCTGCGCTTCCGTGAACAACAAGAAAAAATCGATGCGCAAAGTATCACTGATTTCATATAACGTGCGGCACAGTGGCAAGCGCTCTTCATTAATGGACTGGTCAGAACCCGTGCGGTATTGTTCAGCCGCCTGACGGGCATAGCGCATATCCAGAATATCCTGGTCGGCGCGGTCAATGAAGCTTCTGTATGCCGGTTCGGACAGCGTATCGCAAAACGCGCCCCATAAGTGCTGCGATGCCGCCAAGGCCAAAGCATTCGGATTCAGATGTTCAATTAAATAGGCTTCTTCTTCTTGCGACAGGTCACGGATATAGGCTGCTACTTCATTGGGGTCTTCCAGTTCCAAAAATGCGTTGATTTCATCAGGCGGAATAATCGCAGGCGGCAGGTCGGGCGGGTCGGGGTCGGGCGGGATTGACCCGTCAGGGGGTGTTGCATTCAGCGCGTCCACCAACTCCGACACGGGCGAATCCGGCTGGAAATCGCTAAGCGCATTGGCCAAATCCCCGGCCCGCCCCCCCAACCCCACCAGCCGCGTGAACCCGCCCCCGTCATGCGTGATAAGCAGGTCGCGCCCCACAGTTTCCGTGCGGTCCAGCACATCCGACACATCGGTGTAATGCTTGAAGAAGCTAAGCCCCTCGCCCCCGTCCAAATCAAGATCGGCAATGGTTGTCTGTCCGGAAACGGACACGATGAACTGGTCCAGATCGGCATCACCGCGCAGGTAATTGACACCATCGCGGGCAATCAGAATGTCATTCCCATCGCCACCGCGCAGAATGTTGTCGCCCGCCCCCCCATCCAGAAGGTCATCGCCCGTCCAGCCGCCCAGAAAATCATTGCCCGGTCCGCCAATCAATGTGTCATTTCCGGCATTGCCGCGCAAAACATCATCACCCGCCCCGCCATAGATGACGTCATCGAACCCTGTGCCGTTCAACTCATCTGTATAATCTGCGGTGGTGTCGGCCATATAATCCTGGCCCGCCATGCGAACGCCCACATCGCCAGTGGTGAATTCAAGCTTCATCACTTCATAGGGTTGCAGCGTAAAATTCAGCCCCTCGCTTCCCTCCAGCGTCGTTTGATTGAAGGTGCGGATATAGGGCAGCGCAAAGCGCGAAGTATAATCCCCTTCGTCAATGTCCGGCGTGCTGGGGTTGTCGATCACACCCAACAATTCGCCCCAGACATGATGATACCCGCTGACCAAGGTTCCAGGGTCAAGCGACACATCAATCGCAATATCACTGCGAGAAGACAGAAAAATAATCGTCGTATCTGCATTGCCATAGGCGTGCATGACCAGTTGTTCGGCGCCGTCGGCTGGCCGTTCCGCCTGGGGCACATCTATGAACTCGCGCAAGGGGGCGGGGGTGTCGATATCCAGCAGCTGCAAACCGCGCAGGTTTTCCGACATCATGCGGAACACCTCGCCTGCGGGGGTCAATGTGTAATCCTGCCCCCCCGGTGCCGCGGGATCGTTGCGAATTGCCGCCAGACGGCTGCCCAGACTGAAATATTGCGTTCCCCAAACCGACGCATAATCAATGTCACGCGCAACCATGGTGCGCATCATTTCCAACATACCCGAAGTCTGGGTCAGGCCCATTTCCGTATTGTTGAAAATATTCCATTCAGAAATGAAATATTCAATGTCATCGCGGATGCCGTCTTGATCTTTCCATTCATCAAGGCGGTCAAATGTCCGAAGCCGGGTTCCCGCGATGGTATACCCTGCCGGGTAGTAATGCTGGATCACCACGTCTATGGCTTCGCGCGCATCCAGGTTCAGTTCGGCAAAAATTGCGGCATTGGCTTGTGGCAGCCAGCTTGTGCCACTTTGCGCACCGATCAAGGGCTGGGTCCAGTTGGCTGGCCCGCCACGTTCTGCTTCATAACTGTCGAAAAGCGCCTGAAGACCGGACGCCGTTCTGTCAGCGATTATGCCGTATTCCGTTGGCGTAATCGGCGATACGCCAGCATACCAAAATTCGTTTCCAATTTCGAAACTACGAATGTTGATGTCGCCATATTCACCACGAATTATAGTATCAACGCGATCAAGTATTCGATACAAACCGAACTGGCTTGGTGTGCTCAGCCCATTTTCGTTAATATTTTCAGTGAAATAGTTTTTCGTCGGCAGCGTGAAATGCAAGGTCAGGTCGCGTTCATTTGCATAGCGGAATGCCGCAGGGGCCGTCACAATGCGGGGTTCTGCGTCATCCGACAGCCCGCTTGGCCGCGTCACATCGAAAAAACGTGCCACTGTTGGGGAGCCGGGTGCAAAAAACTGTTCTGTGACCGTCCCGCCCGGAAAGCGCAGGCCCGACCAGCCCACTTCTTGCAGCATGCGGTCATAGGCGCCGCCGGGATCAAGGAAATTGGCCGTGAACAAGGTGTTGGCTGCAAACAAGTCTGCATCAACAACATTACCTATATAAGGCGCGCTAGACAGCACTATGGTTTGTGCGCACATATCCCCCTCCCTGGAAAGTATGACGCTTGCGGCCTTTCTACCTACCGGATACGGGATATTTAGCCTTTACACGTTGAACCGGCCTGCGCGTGACCGACGCGCGCATAAAGCTGTTGTCCGCTGCCAATGGGGGCAGCGGCCCTTGAAAAACACGCACCCTGTTTGTGGCTGCATGCCTTCGCGCGAAACCAAGTTCCATTTTCGCGCAATACGCCCGTATATCTGGAATATACAATTTTTATGCGTGTTTGCATAGGCTCATGGGCGACGCTGCAGGGCCTGCCCGCTGTCCTTTTCGTGCACAACTGCGTGACCCAATCCGCACGCGCCCGGCGCAACAGCAGTTTTCAAGGGCCAGAAGCCAATGAACGCTAGATGCGCTAGGTGGTCAACAGCCGTTTCAGATGCTCCGTATCAAGTTCCACGCAAACCCCCTTGTTCGGGCGCGCGAAGGCTACGGATTGGGCGGCGCATAATGCGTTTAGCACTGCCTCCTCCACGGCTTCGACTGCGGCCATATAGACGGGGTCCAGCAATTCATCATTCAGGCATTTCATATGCCGCCAAGCCCCTGAAACCTGCGGCAGCGGCATTTGGTTTGCGGTGCTGAAGGCCAGGAAAATATCGCCGGAATTGTTGCCCCCCGGTGTTCCACCGCGCCCGATCCCAAGTGACGCGCGCCGCGCGACCCGTTCCAACTGGGCAGGTAAAAGCGGTAAATCTGTCGCCAGAATCACGATAATTGACCCGCTTTCGCGGGTCATTCCCGGCACCCGGTTATGCGGCATATCCGCGCCCACATTCCGCCCCGCAACTGTCAACCAAGGGCGCAATCCGTGGTTGGCCTGAACCAGCGCCCCAAGGGTGAAACCTGCCCCCTCTATGTCAACACGGCGCGAGGACGTCCCAGTGCCGCCCTTGAACTCATAGCAAATCATGCCTGCACCGCCGCCGGTATTTCCTTCGGCCACAGGGCCGGTGCGCGCCGCATCCAGCGCGGCGCGCGCATGCGCTTCGGTGACGTGCAAGCCATTGATATCATTCAATACCCCGTCATAGGTTTCACCAACCACGGGCAAGGCCCACAGATGGTTTTCTTCCCATGTCGGGCCATAGGTTTCGATCATCCAGCGCGTCGCGGCCTGATGGACAATTCCCACAGAATGGGTGTTGGTAATCATCACCGGACCGCAAAACCAGCCGCCATCGCGTATCCAATGGGCGCCGGTCATTTCGCCATTGCCGTTCAGGCTGAACTGGCCCGCCCATATTGGGCTTGGGTCTGTATCGCGCCCCCTTGGCAGGATTGCCGTGACCCCGGTTTGAACAGGAATACCGCGCGTCGCAAGTGACGGATCGCGCGAGGACAGCACTTCACAGGTGCCCACTTCAATTCCGGGCACGTCCGTGATTGCGTTCAGGGGGCCGGGCACACCCGGTAGCGGCAAGCCAAGATCGCGCGCGCGTGGTTTGGTCATAGTTTCCTCTGCCTTAGGTACAGGCCCGCCGCTGCCACAACCAAGGTGAACACCAGCATAAGCGAAGCAATTGCGTTGATTTCGGGTTTAATCCCCCTGCGCAGCATCCCCCATATGTGAATGGGCAAGGTTGTGTCCCCGGTTCCCGCAATAAAATAGGTGATCACAAGATCATCCATCGAAATAATAAAAGCCAGCAGCGCGCCCCCCAGGACACCCGGTGCAATCGCAGGCAGGGTCACCCTCCGGAACGTCTGCGCCGGTGTCGCGCCCAAATCTGCCGAGGCTTCCTCCAGGGTTTCATCCAGCACCGCAAGGCGCGCGGAAACCGTCACGAATACATAGGAAATCAGGAAAGTGCAGTGCCCAATGATGATTGTGCCAATCGACAGATTGACACCAATCGTGATGAAGAAAATCAGCAGTGCAATCCCCAGCACAATATCCGGCATGATCATGGGCACCAGCAACAGCGCGCGGTAAAACCCCGCCAGCCGGAACCGGAACCGCGCCACGCCCAGCGCCAATGCGGTTCCGAACACTGTTGAAACTGCCGTCGTCGAAAACGCCACGATAAAGCTTGTTCTAACCGCCGCATAAAGCTGCGCGGTCGAATCAATATAGGTTGGGCTTTCGGCAGACTTTGCCTGCATCCCGAAAATCAGACGATACCAATCCAGCGTGAAGCCGTCCCAGATCATCATATTGATGGGATTGGCATTGAACGAAAACACGATGACAAGCACGATGGGCGCATAGACAAAGGCGAAAAACAGCGCCCCATACACCCCAAGCACCGAAAACCGTTTCATGTGCTTCCCCCTTTGCGCTTTATGCGTGCAAGTTTCAGCTGCACCAGCAACAACACCAACACAGCCGCCATCAGCAGCATGGCCAATGCCGCCCCGAACGGCCAGTTGCGCGCCGACAGGAATTGTTGCTCGATCAGGTTGCCAATCATCATGACCTTCGCGCCGCCCAGGACAGATGGCACAATGAAATTGCCCAGCGCCGGAATAAACGTAATGACCGATCCCGCGACAATACCGGGCGCGGTCGCGGGCAGGATGACACGCCAGAAGGTTTGAAGGCGCGTTGCACCAAGATCGGCCGAGGCCTCCAGCAATGCGGGGTCCAGCTTCTCGACCGACGTATATAGCGGCAGGAACATGAACGGAATAAACACATAGGTCATACCGATGATGACGGCCGCATCCGTGTAGATAATGGCCAAGGGCGCATCAATAAGCCCTGTCCCCATAAGCGCCTGATTCAGAAATCCCGTAGGGCGCAAAATCAGCACCCACGCGAAAAGCCGCACGATCAGACTGACAAAAAACGGCAGCGTGATGGCAAACAGCGCAAGGTTTCGCAGCGACGGGCGCATCCGGCTTATCCAGAACGCCGCCGGGTAGCAGATGACAAGCGCACACAAAACGGTCAGCCCCGCCAGACGCAATGATCGCAGGAAAATCATCAGGTAGACGGGGTCAAACTTCTCATATCGGGTGTCGGCCCATCCCAGAATCCGGCCATAGTTTATGTGGAAAAACTCCCATTCGACACCGCCATACAGGCCCGGTGTCAGCCAGCTATAAACCAGCATGATGGCCAAAGGGCCCAGAAAGAACACCACCAGAAACGCCGTTGGCAGCCCCAGCAGCGCAAGCAATGCCAAGGTTTTTCGCCGCGCAAGGGTCATGGGGCCACCTCGGGGATGATATGCAGGTCATCAACGCCAGCATACAGCGTTACTTGACTGCCGGGTTCCCCCACCGGGGCATCTGCGCGCAGCAACGCCTGCAATGTGCCAAAACCAGCAGTTTCAACAAGTAACAAATTACTCGTCCCGGTATAAATGCGTTCCTTCAGGGTGCCTGTGAACCTTAGCCCGTTTTCGACATGGGCCGTGCCCAGCATTTCAGGGCGGATCATCAGTGTTCCCTGCCCGCTGCCAGTGGCAGGCAATCGTTGCCCATCTGCCAGCAAAGCCGCCCCGGCACCCATTTTCACGGTTAACAGATTGCTTTCGCCCAAAAATTCTGCTGTAAAGCGGTTCACTGGTTGACGATACAGCGTTTCTGGTGTGCCTAATTGCTGGATCCGGCCCTGCGCCAGAACGGCAATCCTGTCGGACATTGTCAGCGCTTCATCCTGATCATGGGTCACGAAGATGAACCCAATCTTGAGTTCCGCCTGAAGGCGCTTGAGTTCCAGTTGCATCTGGCGGCGCAAATTCTTGTCCAATGCCGAAAGCGGCTCATCCAGCAAAAGCAGCTTTGGCCGTGCCACCAATGCGCGGGCCAAGGCCACACGCTGCTGTTGTCCACCCGAAAGCTGCGCGATACTGCGCCCCTCCAATCCCGAAAGACCGACCAGCCCCAGCATGTCGCCCACCCGCGCGCGAATTTCCGCCTTCGCCTTGCCTGAAATTTCAAGCGCATAGGCCACATTCCCCCCGACGGTCAAATGTGGGAACAGCGCGTAGCGTTGGAACACCGTATTCACGGGACGACGATGTGCAGGCCAATCGGTGACCTGCTGGCCATCAATGAAAATCTGGCCCTTATCCAGCGGCTCGAAACCGCTTATCGCCCTAAGAAGCGTGGTCTTGCCGCAGCCCGACGGTCCCAGAAGGGTCAGGAATTCGGCGGAAGACAGGGACAGGGACACATCATTCAACGCGGTTATCGTTCCACCTTCGGGCGAATGGAAGGCTTTGCTGGCGTGCTGGATCTCAAGCAATCGGGACATTGCACATCTCTGTTGTCGGGGTGTGAAGGCCGCGCTGCCCACTGGCGGGCTGCGGGGCCAGAAACGCGGACAGGCTTATTGCGCAGTTCTTATCCGCGTCCACTCCCGGTTATACAGCTGAAGATCACGCCCCAGATCGACAAATATCTGAAGCGTATCAATCACATCCTGCGGGGGATAAATCGTGGGGTTGTTCTTGATCTCATCCGGGATCAGGTCGATTGCGGGCATGTTTGGCGTGCCGTTCAACTGCTGCTCCACGTTCAATGCCGCGATTTCTGGTTGCAGGTAGAATTCCAGAAACCGGATTGCATTGTCCTTATTCGGCGCTGTGTCCAGGACGCACATGTTTTCCTGATACATCGTCGCCCCTTCTTCCGGGATCAGGTAGCCCAGCGTATCCGGTGCGTCCTGCACGAAAATATTCGCGCCAACATACCAATGCGCAGCGGCCACATCGCCCGATTGCACCAAAGGAATCGAATCATAGGAGAAGGCCGATACCCCCTGCATTCGGTCCACGATATATTGCGCTGCCGCCTCCACGTCTGCTTCATCGGTTGAATTGACGGATGTGCCGTTCATGATATGGCCAATGCCAATCGTCTCGCGCAGATCATCCAGCAGGATAATCTGCTTGCCCGCGTCCCCCAGCGCAAAGAAATCTGCCCAACCCTTGATGTCGCCTGCCTGCTGTTTGTTATAGGCAATGCCCACATTCCCCCACGCATAGGGCAGGCAATATTCCGCATCAGGGTCAGTTTGCGCCCGCACAAACTGCGGATCGATATTTCCAAAGTCAGGGTGGCGTCCGATATCGGTTTTCGCAAGCAGGCCCAATTGGAACATGACATCGTGCATATGCACTGACGGGAAAACAATGTCATACCCGGTGGCGCCTGCCTGAATCTTGGCCAGCATCTCCTCGTTGGAGCCGTAGGTGTCCAATGTCACAGAAATACCGGTTTCCGCTGTAAAACGTTCAAGCACGGCGGGGTTAATATAATCCCCCCAGTTATATAGGTTCAGCTGCCCCTCAGCCGCTGCCAGAGATGGGACCAGTGCAACGCTGGTCAGTATTCCTGTCATTGTCCGTTTCATGGCTGTCATCCTGTCATAGAAAATTGCGGATGACAGAACGGTAGAATACAAATATCGTTTCACCCAAATGTTATTTTTCCAACATCAAAGGAAACACAATGTCAGAGGGGTTCGCATCATATCCCGGCGTTTCATACGATGAATTAATGAACAAAATGCGGGCAAGCACCAAAGATTTGCCGCGACAAGAGGCAAAGATTGCACAATACATCCTTCTGAACAGCGAGTCGGTCCAGATTGAAACCGGCAAAAGCATCGCGCAGAAAGCTGGCGTCGCGGAAGTGACGGTCGGGCGGTTGCTGCGGCGTTTGGGCTGTGACGGGATGCGGGAATTCAAGCAGCTTCTACGGCGGCGCTACAGCGCGGCAGGCGGACTGCCCGAACGCCAGCCAGACGTGCCCAACAGCCATCTGGACATATTGGAGGCAGAGTTGCGCAGCATTCGCGCTGTATTCGAGCAGCTGAATGGTGCGGATTTCCAGACGGCCTGTTCCTGCCTGTGCGCGGCGCAGTCTGTGCATGTTACCGGGTTCCAGTCAGTCCGCGGTCTGGCCGAAGACGCCGCCCGGCGCCTTGCGATTGCGCGCGACGATGTGCGCTTTGTTTCAGCCCATGACGGCATGTTGGCAGAATGGATCAACACGTCCGGGGCAGAAACGAGCTGTTTGTTGATGGTTGACGTGGTCCCCTATGCGGTCGAAAGCAAGCACATTGCGGAACTTGCGGCCTCTCAGGGGCGCAAGGTGGTCATCGTATGCGACGAATATTGCCACTGGGCGCGCGACTGCGCTGATGCCGTGATATACGCCCCCACCGCCACCGGCCTGTTTCTGGAATCCACATTGGGCTTGAACATGGCATTTGCACTGCTTTGCACTGCTGTCGCCCTGAATGATCCTGGCGCGTCAAGCCAGCGCCTAAGCGCGTGGAAAGCGACATCGCGCAAGCTTGGCATATTCTGAAGCCGCGTCGTCACGGTGACAACAGCCCGTGGCACACCACAGCGTTTTCTGCATTTTTATCATGTCTTGCGCAAAAGTGGGGTCTGGTTTTATGCGCCTTGCAGTTACGAAACCACCATGTCAGCGCATGCCAATAAACCCGACACGCGCTAGCCGTCGCACCCGTTATGCCGGCGCCACATCGCAGGATCATGTCCATCCGGAACCATGTCGCAAGGGTCGGATTCGCTATATCCGCGCAGCGCATTGTAGCGCGCAATTTGCTCGGAACTTAGCAGCGTTGGGGTATCCAGATGTCGGACCAGATGGATGAATCGCAACTCCGCGCGCGCCGCGCCAGATGTCTGGATCAAGTCACGCAACTGTTCCCGGTCCAGATTGCCCGCACGGAACGCGGCTTCAATTGCGGCTTCGGCTTCGATAAAACGCAAGCCGGCATCTTGCGCTTCGCTTTGCATCGCGGCGAAAATTTCTTCAATATCGGTCACTTGGTCTGTGCTAAGTCCGATCTGGTCTTTTAGGTCCAGCAAATGTGCGGGCCCGGGCACGCCGTTCAATTCAGCGGACAATGCCAGCCCCCAGCCCGCACCGCGCCGCAGATCATCAAGGTCCGCATCCGACAGGGACTTAATCGCGCGCGTTTCAAACCCTGCATAGGCAGAATGCGCTGCATGATCTTGTGCAAGTGCGGGAATTGGGCATAGCAGCACAGCAAGCAATGCGATCCATTTCATGGCAATTTCCTTTGTATCATGGTTCCTTGCGCTTATTGCATGTGCGGCTGACGGGGCATATGATTGTGATTATGTCTCATGCATTTGAAACAATTTTCGCCCCAGCCCGACCGGTGATGTTGGAAAGGGGGCAGGCGCTGTTTCATGCTGGCGAAACCGTGCGCGACATGTATCTTGTGCGTACAGGCCATATGCAGCTTTTGCGGCATACATCGCGGGGAATTTGCCTTGTGCTGCAAAACGCCACCGCCGGAATGGTTCTGGCAGAAGCGTCGGCCTATGCGCACGCCTATCATTGCGATGCGGTCGCAACCTGCACAAGCTGTGTGGTCGCGGTGCCAAGACCAGCCTTCCGCACAGCACTTGAACGCGATCCGGCGCTGGCGCAAGTCTGGTCCAAGCATCTGGCCGAAGGGGTTCAGGCCGCACGGTTTCGCGCCGAACTTCGCACATTGCCGCGCGTGGTCGACCGGCTGGAAGCTTGGCTGGCCGAAGGAAACACCCTGCCCGAAAAAGGCAGATGGCAAGATGTCGCGTCCGAACTTGGGATCACCCGAGAGGCGCTGTATCGTGAATTAGCCCGACGCCGCAACGGATAGGAAACACGCCATGCCCAATGCGCGTTTCGCACCAAATCTGTAAGCCCCTGCAAGTAACCGCTTTCGAACCAGGGCCGGGCGCTTAGGGCGTATATCCTGCCATGTCCCGTCAGCCATCGAAGGCGACTTGCGCTATGGGCCGTCGACGCAACGACGGCACAGCCCATCTGAACATGCGACACCATGTGCAACTGCATTATCACGCCGCTGCACGCAGCGTTTGGGTGGTGAATTCTGCAAGCGCCTGACGCAGATCTTCGGCCTTTGCGGCAAGAGATGTCGAGGCCGCCGTGGTTTCTTCTGCGACAGCGGCATTTTGCTGGGTCACGGCATCAAGTTCGGTAACCCCTGTATTGATCTGATCAAGGCCCGATGATTGCTCGGCAGCTGCAGTTGCAATCTCGGCGATATATGTCGCAAGCTCGCTTGCACGCTCGTTCAAGCTGTCAAGGCTTACACCGGCTTTCTGCACCAGTTCCGCGCCATTGCCGACATGCTGCGCACTTTCACTGATCAATGTCTTGATCTCTTGCGCGGATTCGGACGCGCGCTGCGCCAGCCCTCGCACTTCTGATGCCACAACAGCAAAACCACGTCCGGCATCGCCTGCCCGCGCAGCCTCGACCCCGGCATTTAGCGCCAGAAGATTGGTTTGGAACGCAATTCCATCGATGACATCCGTGATTCGATTGATCTGTTGCGAGCTCGTCTCGATCATCCGCATGGCTTCGATCGCGCGGCGCACATCTGCGACACCTTGGCGCGACTCTTCGCTGGCGGTCCGGCTGATCCCATCCGCGGCGCGCGCACGCGTGGCGGTGCTGCGCACTGATTCTGCCAGTTGTGACAAAGCCGCAGAAGATTGTTCCAGCGTGGCGGCTTGGGTCTCGGCACGGCGCGACAATTCGTCAGAGGCAGAGTTGATCTCGCGCGAGGCCGTTGTCACGGCTTCGGCGGCAGTGGTGACCTGTCCCATCATCCGGGCAAGCCGATCGAGTGCGGCATTATAGCTTTGGCGCAGCGCATCATATTCGACCGGAAAAGGGTTAGAGGCCGGGCTTTCGATCTGCGTACTCAAATCGCCAGAGGCAAGCCGGTTCAGACCATCGCCGATCTCACGCACAATTCGTGTCTGTCGGGTCACTTCGCGGCTGCGCTCCGCATCGATTTCCTGTCGCGCCGCCTCGGCCTCAGCTTCGAGGCGGCGCGCTTCAAGCGCGTTGTCACGAAACACCGCTACAGCAGACGCAATCGCCCCGATTTCATCTGCGCGCGTGCTATAAGGAATGTCCACGCGCGTATCACCGGCAGCCAAGCGTTTGACAACCTCGGTCATTACCAGGATCGGGCGTGAAATGAATTGCGCCCCGAACCACGCAAGTAGAAGTGTCACGGCAAGGACACCTCCTGCGGCCAGCACAGTAAGGTTACGGGTAGCGGTGACCTCACTCAGGACCGTGGCGCGGGGGACTTCCATGATCAGCGTCCAGCGTTCGGACATACCGGAAAACTCAATCGCGTCGACCATTCTGAGCATCGTCACCCCGTCACGAATGGTCTGACCTGCAGTTCCCGAGGTCAATGCGCCCAATTCCGCAAGTTCCGCAGCGGTTGCTGGCGAACCAAGGCGCGTGGCGTCATGATGGGCCACCCAAAGATTGTCGCCCCCAAGAAGCGCCACACGACCATCACCGAAAGGTCGCAACTCCCCGATTCGGGCGGAAATATCGCTTAGCGCAAGATCGGCAGTCAGGATGCCCACTGCGCGCCCGTCACGACGCACCACACCGCTGATGGTCGTCATGAGCACATCCTGCCCGTCAACCGGGTAGACATAGGGCGGCGTGATTAAGGTGCGATTTTCACGGATTGGGCGATCGTACCACCCTTCGGTGCCCGCTTCGGGGCTCATGTCCAGACGCTCCACAAGGATTTGACCTGTCGCATCGAAATAGAAATAGGGTACGAAACGGCCCGCCTCATCCGTCAGCGGGTGATCACTGAACCGCGCGTCCCCGTCGCCAAATGCCTCCGGCTCGAATGCAAGCGTCATACCCACCAGGTCGGGGCGGCTGCGCAAGAATTGCTGTGTCAGTGCGCCCAGCAGGTCACGATCAACAGATGGGCCGGAAATTGTGCCTTCCACTGTGGCGACCCCTGTCGCCACCGTCGCCGCGATCATGTTTAGGTCTTGCCCGATCGTGGCAGCATATTCACCCAGCAGCGCCTGCCCGCGCGCCTCTGCCTCCGCGCGAGAGTTTTGTTGCATCAAAAGAGTCGCAAGCGTGATCACAGTGGCCATCGAAAGGGCGATCAACACAGCTACACTTACCGCCATTTTTGCCCTGATGGAGATCGCTGTCATCATTTAAACTGCCTCTTAGTCCTGAAATTCACCCTCTGGATAGCATCAAACCCTTAATGAAGCTTTCATGCGCCACAGAACCACGACGCATGAGTGCACAGTCGCGTGCGCAGCATCGTCCGCTGAATGCAACATCAAACGGAGCGAGCCCCGCACGGTGGGGGTGTTTCGCAGAAAACCCGGCCGTCTGGTCGGCGTTTCGTCATATCTTGAAATTCCCTGCGAGAGTGAGGTTTCACTAGGTGTTTCA